>DASSVY010000160.1:0-8544 GCA_035705535.1 Gaiella sp.
CTGGGGCAGCCCGAGCGTCTCGCCGTAGAACCGCGTCGAACGCTCGAGATCGGTCACCGGCACGGAGATGAAATCCGTGCGCTCGACCAGCACCTAACCGACGGACCCTTCCATCTGCAGCTGGATCAGCCGGTTCATCTCGACGGCGTACTCGAGCGGGAGCTCCTTCGTGATCGGCTCGACGAACCCCGAGACGATCATCGCGCTCGCCTCCGCTTCGGAGAGACCGCGGCTCATCAGATAGAAGAGCTGCTCCTCGCCGATCTTCGAGACGGTCGCCTCGTGGCCGAGGTCGACGTCGTTCTCCTTGACGTCGATGTACGGGTACGTGTCCGAGCGCGACTCCTCGTCGAGGATCAGCGCGTCGCAGACGACCTTCGACTTCGAGCCGTGGGCGCCCTTGGCGACCTCGAGCAGCCCGCGGTAACCGCCGCGGCCGCCGTTCTTCGAGATCGACTTCGACGTGATCACGCTCGAGGTGTTCTTCGCGACGTGGACGACCTTGCCGCCCGCGTCCTGGTGCTGGCCCTTGCCGGCGAACGCGATCGAGAGCACCTCGCCGTGGGCCCGCTCGCCCATCAGCCAGATCGCCGGATACTTCATCGTCACCTTCGAGCCGAGGTTCCCGTCGACCCATTCCATCGTCGCGTCCTCGTAGGCGACCGCACGCTTCGTGACGAGGTTGTAGACGTTGTTCGACCAGTTCTGGATCGTCGTGTAGCGGCAGCGCCCGCCCTTCTTGACGACGATCTCGACCACCGCGGAGTGGAGCGAGTCGGACGAGTAGATCGGCGCCGTGCAGCCCTCGACGTAGTGCACGTAGGCGCCCTCGTCGACGATGATCAGCGTCCGTTCGAACTGGCCCATGTTCTCGGCGTTGATGCGGAAGTAGGCCTGGAGCGGCATCTCGATCGAGACGCCCGGAGGCACGTAGATGAACGAGCCTCCCGACCAGACGGCCGAGTTGAGCGCCGCGAACTTGTTGTCGTTCTGCGGGATGATCGTCGAGAAGTACTGCTTGACGAGCTCCTCGTGCTCGCGCAGGCCCGAGTCCATGTCGAGGAAGATCACGCCCTTCCGCTCGAGGTCCTCCTGGAGCTTGTGGTAGACGACCTCGGACTCGTACTGCGCGCCGACACCGGCGAGGTACTTCTTCTCCGCCTCCGGGATGCCGAGCCGGTCCCAGGTGTCCAGGATCTCCGCCGGGAGGTCCTCCCACTTGTCGGCCTGCTTCTCGGTCGGCTTGACGTAGTAGTGGATGTTCTCGAAGTCGATCCCCGAGAGGTCGGCGCCCCACGACGGCATCGGCCGGGCGAGGAAGTAGTCGAGCGACTTGTGGCGGAACTGCCGCATCCAGTCGGGCTCGGACTTGTGGTCGGAGATGACGTCGATCAGCTCGTGCGAGAGGCCCTTCGGCGCCTTGTAGATCGTGGAGACGTCATCGACGTGCCAGCCGAAGCCGTAGTCGGATCGGATGTCCCTGATGATCTCGGTCTCGCTCTGGCTCATGCCGTCCCTTCCGTCTCGACTGAGACACCTGCGGGGATGAACGCCTCGTAGCCCTCGGACTCGAGCTGATGGGCGAGCTCGGGGCCACCGGATGCGACGACGCGCCCGCCGACGAACACGTGCACGTGGTCGGGGGTCACGTAGTTGAGGATGCGCTGGTAGTGGGTGATCACGAGCGCGCCCATCTCGGGCCCGACGAGCGCGTTGACGCCCTCGGCGACGATGCGGAGCGCGTCGATGTCGAGCCCGGAGTCGGTCTCGTCGAGGATCGCGATGCGCGGCTTCAACATCGCCATCTGGAGGATCTCGACGCGCTTCTTCTCCCCGCCGGAGAACCCGTCGTTGAGGTAGCGCTGGGCGAGCTCGCGCGGCACCTTCAGGTGCTCCATCGCCGACAGGAGCTCCGTCCGGAACTCCTTCACCGGGACGGGATCCTCCTCGCCGCCGTTCGCCGCCTTGCGCTTCGCGTTGATCGCGCTGCGGAGGAAGCTCGTGACGGTGACGCCCGGGATCGCGTGCGGGTACTGGAACGCGAGGAAGAGACCGCGCTGCGCGCGCTCGTCCGCCTCCAGCTCGAGGAGCGACGCCCCGTCGAGCGTGATCTCGCCCTCGGTGATCTCGTACGCGGGGTGGCCCATCAGGGCGTACGCGAGCGTGGACTTGCCCGAGCCGTTCGGCCCCATGATCGCGTGCTTCTGGTTCGTGTCGATCGCGAGGTCGACACCCTTGACGATCTCGGTGCCGTCCTCCAGCCCGACGTGCAGATTGCTGATCTCGAGCAGTGCCATCTCTCCGATGGTACCGGCGCGACGGCGTTCCACCCCGACCCTCGGCCGAGCCCGGTCGGCGAAGCGAAACCGCTAGGCTCTGCGCATGCCATTCGGAATCGGCATCTGGGAGCTCCTGATCCTGCTTCTCGTGCTGCTCCTCGTCTTCGGGCCCAAGCGCCTCCCGGAGATGGGCCGTCAGCTCGGGAAGGGAATGCGGGAGTTCAAGGAATCGGTGTCCGGCAAGGACGACGACCACGTGGACGACATGGCAGAGCTGCCGCCCGCAGAGCCGTCTGCCCCCGCGACCCCGACCCGCGAGCGCGACACCGTTTCCTAGCCCCGCCGCCGCGCGATGGCCCGCATGCTGCCGCGGCGCCTCGGCCACGACGAGGAAGCGAGCCTTGTCGACCACCTCGCGGAGCTCAGGCATCGCCTGTTCATCTGCCTCGGCGCGATCATTCCGGCCTTCGCGCTCGCGTACGCGTTCCACGACGACCTGATCGACCGCCTCAAGGACCTGCTTCCGGCGGGGACGCCACTCGTCACGTTCGGTGTGACCGAGCCGTTCATCACGTCTCTGAAGGTGAGCTTCTACGCCGCGATCGCGCTCGTGTTGCCGATCATCCTCTGGCAGGTCTGGGCGTTCCTCGCGCCCGCCGTGCAGGAGGACACGCAGCGCGTGCTCGGCGCATTCGTCGTGCTCTCCACCGCGCTCTTCGCCGCAGGGCTCCTGTTCTGCTACGTGATCGTGCTCCCGCGAGCACTGACCTTCCTCGTCGACTACGACTCCGACCTCTACCAGGTGCAGATCCGGGCGAGCTACTACCTCTCGTTCGTCGCGCTCACGCTCCTCGCCTTCGGGATCGCGTTCCAGATGCCCATCTTCGTCCTCGCGCTCGTGCGGATCGGCGTCCTCACCTCCGCGCGGCTCCGCAGCAACCGCCGGATCGGATACGTCGTCATGCTCGTCTTCGCGATCCTCCTGCCGACCGTCGACCCCGTCTCGCTCGTCCTCGAGGTCGCGCCGCTCCTCGTGCTCTACGAGCTGTCCATCTGGCTCTCCGTCGTGATGGAGCGCCGCTGGGAGCGATCGGCCGCTCAGGCCGAAGCCCTGTGAGAACCCTCTCCGCCGACTGGGTCGTCCCCGTCGAGGGCGACCCGATTCGCCGCGGCGCCGTCGCGATCGCCGACGACGGGACGATCGCGGCGGTCGGCCCCGCTGCGGACGTCGGTGCGGGCGAGCGTTTCGACGGCTGTGTGATCGTCCCGGGGCTCGTCGACTGCCACTCCCATCTCGAGTACGCCGTGTACGCGGGTTTCGGAGACGGCCTGCCCTTCTCCTCGTGGATCGGCGTGCACGTCTCGCGGAAGGGCCTGCTCGACCTCGACGAGATGCGCGCGATCGCGACCGACGGCGCGCACGCGTGCCTGCGGTCGGGGATCACGACCGTCGGGGACTGCAGCTTCGTCGGCGCAGCGGCGGAGGCGGCGACAGAGACGGGCCTCCGGGCGATCGTCTACCTCGAGGTCTTCGGCCGCGATGCGTCTGCACTCGCTCGGTTCGAGGAGATGCGGGAACGGGTCGAGCCCGCGCTGTCCGACCTCGTACGGGTCGGGATCTCGCCGCACGCGCCGTACACGTGCACGCTCGAGCTGTACGAGGCGTGCGCCGGGCTCGGGCTTCCCGTCGCGACGCACCTCGCGGAGAGCGTCCCCGAGCGGCGGTACCTCCTCGACGGCTCCGGCGACTGGTCGGCGTTCTCCGAGCTGCTCGTGCCGCCGCCCGGGACGACGGGGATCCGTCTGCTCGCCGAGGCCGGCCTCCTCGGGCCGACGGTGATGGCCGCCCACTGTGTCGACGTCGAGGAGGAGGAGATCCAGCTCCTCGCGGAAAGTGGCGTCGGGGTCGCGCACTGCCCGCGCTCGAACGGCTACCTCGGCTGCGGAGTCGCGCCGCTCGAGGAGCTCCTCGCCGCCGGGATCCCGGTCGGCATCGCGACGGACAGCCCCGCCTCGACACCGTCGTTCGACCTGTTCGAGGAGCTTCGGTCGGCGATCGTCGCCGCGCGTGCCCGCGCGGGCCGGCCCGACGCGCTCTCGGCCGCACGGGCGCTCGAGCTTGCGACGCTCGGCGGCGCCCGCGTGCTCGGGATGGACGGCGAGGTCGGCTCGCTCGTCCCCGGCAAGCAGGCCGACCTGGCCGTCGTCTCGCTCGCGGGATCGCCGTTCGACCCGGTCGAAGATCCCGTCGCGGCCGTGGTTTTGGGCGGGTCGCCGGATCGGGTTGCAGCTACTCTCGTACGCGGCGAGGACCGCTACCGACGAGGGACGAGCGAATGGCCCGATTCGAGAAGAGCCGCCCGAAGAGCGCGAAGCCGCATGCTGCCGTAGCGCCGCGGCCGCGCGCCTCGACTGCGCCGTCGATCGAGGACACGATGTTCTTCCCGCGGCTCCGCCGGCACGCGAAGTGGATGTTCGTGCTGCTCGCGCTCGTCTTCGGGCTCGGCTTCGTGATCTTCGGCGTCGGCGCCGGCGGGACGGGGATCGGCGACATCTTCCGCGACCAGGGCGGGACGAGCTCCGGTCAGTCCGTGTCCGATGCGCAGAAGCAGGCAGCCGAGAACCCGAAGAGCGTCCAGGCCTGGCGCGACCTCTCGACGGCGTACCAGACCGAGGGCGATACGGCCGACGCGATCGACGCGCTCAACCGGGCGATCGCGCTCAAGCCGAGGTCGCCGGAGGCGTACCGCGAGCTCGCCGGCCTGCACCTCACGCGGGCGAGCGAGTTCCAGCAGCAGCTGCAGCAGGCACAGGTCACCGCCGCCTTCCGCGCGCCCGGCGTCGCGTTCCCGACGCTGACGACCAAGTCCGGGCAGGCGACGCTCGCCGACCCGCTCCAGAACGCCGTGACCTCCGACGTGACGAACAGCGCCTCGATCCTCTACCAGCAGGCAGGCGCCGAGGCGGTCGCCGCGGTCGACGCGTACAAGCAGCTCGTGCGGCTCCAGCCGAACGACCCCAACGTGCAGCTCGAGCTCGCGCAGACGGCTCAGCAGACGGGGGACGTCACCACGGCGATCGCCGCCTATCAGGCGTTCCTGAAGCTGTCGCCCGACGACCCGAACGCGAGCGTCGTGCGCGCGCAGTTGAAGCAGCTGCGCAAGAACGCCTCGGGATAGACTCGCTCCGCGTGGAGCGCCCGCTGTCATCCTCTCTGCGTCGGCGCCCCCTGCAGGTCGTCGTGCTCCTCGTCCTCTCGCTCGTCGGCGCGCTCGGGCTCGCAGCCTGCGGCGACACGGTCGGGTACACGGACGCCTCGTCCGGGGACAAGATCCACGGCAAGGAGCTCTTCAAGCAGGGCTGCGGCAGCTGCCACACGCTTGCCGACGCCGGCACGACCGGAACGATCGGGCCCAACCTCGACTACGCGTTCCTCCAGTCGCGGAAGGACGGGCTCGGCGAGGACACGATCCTCCAGGTCGTGCGCGACCAGATGGCGTACGCGGTGACGAAGCCGTCCACCGGCGCGCCGGGGATGCCGCGGGACATCTTCACGGGCCAGGACGCGGACGACGTCGCGACCTATGTCGCCTCGGTTGCCGGGCTCGACGCCAGCGGCCAGATCATCAACCCCGCGAATCCGCCGAAGCCGGGGCCTCCCGGTGGCGCGGCGGATGGCAAGACGGTTTTCGCGACGGCAGGCTGCACCGGCTGTCACACGCTGAAGGCCGCCGGCTCGACGGGCACCGTCGGGCCGAACCTCGACGAGGCGAAGCCCTCCAAGGAGCTCGTGATCGACAGGGTCACGAACGGCCGGGGCGGCATGCCGTCGTTCAAGGGCCAGCTGAGCGACGCCCAGATCCAGGCCGTCGCCGACTACGTCTCGTCGAACGCGGGCAAGTAAGGCCCGCCGCCGCTCTACGAGCGGACCGCGAGATCGACGACGACGTGCGTGATCGGCACGTCGTAGCGCTGGCGCGCCTGCTCGACCACCCCCTGCTCGAGCCAGTGGGAGCGCCCGGGGGGATGGGTCGAGACGACGATCTCGTCGGCCGGGAACTCGCGGAGCGCGTCCTCGAGCGCCTGGAGCGGGTCGCCGTCCCCGATCTCGCCGCGCGCGCTCACCCCCGCGTCCGCCAGACGCGTGAGGCTCGCGTCGAGCCGTTCCTGCGCACCCGCTCGCGCCGGGTCCTCGTCGGACGTCCACGTCCGCACCCGCGAGTTGAGCGCCGGGCAGACGAGGAGGACCTGCTCGTCCACGTCGATCGACTTCGCCCCGAGCAGCGTGAGCAGCTCGTCGCCGCCCACCGTCTCGTTCGCGATCACGAGGATCTTGCGGGCGGGACTGTCGTCGTGCACGACGTGCGCCTGGGGAGGCTTCTGGATGAGCCCCCCGCGGATCGCCCAGAGCGCCACGCCGACCAGGACGACGAACACGGCGAGCCCGAGCCACGTGTTGAGCCAGGCGGCGATCACCACGAGCACCGCTCCCCCGAGCGTGATCAGCACGACCTGGAAGGCGGACGCCTCGTCGCGCAGCGGGTTCTTCACGACGCGTTCCTCATGGGCGAGTCGGTTCCCGGACGTGGGCTACGACGGGTCGCGGCACAGCGGAACCGTTCCCCAAGAGTGCCGGAATCAACCGCGATTCGCCACCGCGCTGAGCAGCCCGCTCGTCAGAGGACGTACACGGCGAAGAACACGATGATCCACATGACGTCGACGAAGTGCCAGTAGATCCCGGGGATCTCGACGCCGTGGTGGTGCTCGGCCGAGAAGTGGCCGCGGAAGGCGCGCACCGCGGAGATCGTGAGCAGCGTGAGCCCGACGAACACGTGAGCGCCGTGCAGGCCCGTCAGCCCGAAGAAGACCGACGCGAACGCGCCGTCGCTCGTGTTGAACCCGACGTGGGCGTACTCGACGAGCTGCGTGAGGAGGAACGCGGCGCCGAGCAGGATCGTGAGCACGAGGCCCGCGCGCAGGCCGTTGCGGTCGTTCCGCTTGATCGACTGCGTGGCCCAGTGGATCGTGAAGCTCGACGTGACGAGGATCGCGGTGTTCACGCCGGCGACGAAGACCGGGAACTCGTACGGCGGCGGCGGCCACGTCTCGGGAGCGAGCGGGTTGACGACGCGCACGAAGAAGTACGCGGTGAAGAACGCGCCGAAGAGCATCGCCTCGGAGGCGATGAAGAGGAACATCCCGAGCGTCGTCGGGTCGAGCCGCGAGCTGTGGTTTGCCGCGGGCGGCCCGTGATGGTGCCCGGAGGTCTCCGCGTGGGCGCTCATCGCGCGGCTCCGATCGCGGCAGGCTCTTCGGCCACCACGTGCTCGACCGGCACGCCTGCGTCCTTGCGCAGGCGTCCGACGACGTCGCGGCGGAGCCAGCCGGAGCGCTCGCCGCCGAACGTCGAGACGATCACCTCGTCCACCCGCTCGTCCTCGATCACCTGCATCGCAGCCGTGTACGGATCGGGGTGCGCCACCTGCCCGTGTGTCTCGATCCCCTCGTCGCGAAGCGTCGAGAGCGCCGCCCGCAGGCGCCGCTCGGCCTCACGGTGCTCTCCCCGGCCCGGATCGGACTGCGGGCACACGATGAGGAACCCGGCCGGTCCTTCGGCGGCGCGCTGGCGGATGCGGCGCAGGAGCGGCTCGCCGAGCACCGTCTCGTTCGCGACCACGAGGACGTTGGCCTGTCCGGTGCGCGCTGCGACGTCGGAGACGACATGCGTGAACGGGCGGTCTCCGGCGAGGCGCCGCAGCTCCTCCAGGACGTTCCGACGGCGGAGCCACCCCGACGTCTCCTCCGGATGCGTCGAGACGATCAGCTCGTCGATCGGCTCCTGGGCGAGGACATCCCGCAGCGCGGCCACCGGCCCACCCTCGTAGACGTCGCCGTGCGCCGGGATGCCGGCATCGCGGAGCGCGGCGACCATCCGGTCGAGCCGTCGGCCCGCGGACGCACGGCGCGTGTTGCGATACACGACGTAGCCCGAGCGCGGCTCGTTCACGGGCGCGATCACCACGGCGCGGATCGGCCCTTCGGCCGCGCGCCCGCGGACGGCGTCGACGAGCTCCTCGCCCGCGAGGGTCTCGTTCGCGACGACCAGCACGCGCTTTGCGTCCTCCTGCTCGCCGAGGTGCTCGCTCATGCGGGTGTCTCCTGGAGCGCGCCGCCCTTGAGGACGACGTGCTTGGCGCCCGGGACGCCGTACTCGTACGGGCTGCCGACCACCTGCGGGATCTCGTCGAAGTTGAAGACCGGT
>DASSVY010000161.1:0-3824 GCA_035705535.1 Gaiella sp.
CGGCGGACGCTCGACGACATCGCGACGCTCGCCGACCTACATCCGAGCGTGCGGCTCTGCAAGGGCATCTACGTCGAGCCCTCGTCCATCGCCTTCCAGGAGCCGGACGTGGTTCGCAGGAGCTTCGTCGCGTGCCTCGACGCGCTTTTCGAGGCCGGCGGCCGGGTCGCGATCGCGACCCACGACGAGTGGCTCCTCGGTCAGGCTCTCGACCGCGTGGCCGGGCTCGACGACGGCGCGTACGAGCTGCAGATGCTGCTCGGCGTCCGGGCGAGCCGCGGCCGGGAGCTCGTCGCCGCCGGGCAGCCCCTCCGGGTTTACGTGCCGTACGGGCTGCGGTGGTACGAGTACTCGCTCCGCCGGCTCCAGGAGAACCCGAAGGTCGCGGGCTACGTGGCGCGGGACGTCGTGGGCCGCATCGTGCCGGGCCACGGCGGCGCCTGAGCGAGCCCCTCTGCGATCAGCGAAACGGCCCGCGCGCTCACGGCTCGGTATGGACGACGACGTCGGCGACGCCGGGGAACGCGGAGCGAATCCGCTCCGAGACGAGCGTGGCCGTGTCGTGCGCGACCGCGAGCGTCGTCGCGCCGTCGAGGGCGAGCGTCACGAGCACCACGAGGCCCTGGTCGGTCTCGAGCGTGCGAAGCGCGCGAGGCGGTACGCCGGTCAGCTCCACGATCTCGCTGGTGATCGCCGCCGCGTCCTGCGTCCGGACCCGTCCGGGCGCCCGTTCGGCGAGCGGCTCCAGATGGGTCTGGACGGAGCGAACCTCGCGCACGTCGCGCTCGATCGCCTGCTCGACCTGCTCGGCGAGCGCGTGCGCCGCCGAGAGGTCGAGCTCCCCCGGGAGCTTCAGGTGGAGCGACGCCTCGAGGCCCATGCCGGTGTCGATCAGCGTCAGGTCGTGCAGCTCCCTCACGTGCGGAACCGTCATCGCGGCGGCGCGCACCCGCTCTCGAAGCTCGGTCTCGCGCCCGGTGGGCTCGACGTGGACGACGACGTCGCTCTCGGGCAGCGCGCGCTGGACGGCGGCCTCGACGCGGTCGGCGGCCGCGTGGCCCTGGCCGACCGCCGCGCCCGGCGAGACGCCGATCACGACGTCCGCGAAGGACTTCCCCCCGGCCTGCCGGAGCCGGAGGCGGCGGACGACGACGGGAGGCTCGAGACGCTCGATTGCCTCGCGAGCTGCGTCCACGGCGTCTGCGGGCGCGCGGTCCATGAGGACGTCGACGTTCCGCCGGATGAGCCTGACCGCGGCCGCGACGACGAGCCCGGCGACGAAGAGCGCCGCGATGGAGTCGCCCTCCGGGAACCCCGCCCGGGCCGCGACGAGCCCGGCGAGGACGGCCAGGGTTCCGAGCAGGTCGGCGCCGAAGTGGACGGCGTTCGAGAAGAGCGCCGCGCTCGAGTAGCGGCGGGCGGTGCGGTACGAGACGGCCGCCCGCGAGACGTCGATCGCGAGGACGACGAACGCGGCGGCGAACGCCCACCAGGCAGGCTCGACCTCGAGCTCGATCCAGCCGGCGATCCGGGCGACTGCGAGGCCGGCGACGACGATCGAGACGAGGATCAGGAACGCGGCCTCGGCGAGCGCGGCAAGGTGCTCGGCCTTCCCGTGCCCGTACAGATGCCCCTCGTCGGCAGGCTTCGTCGCGACACCGACGGCGTAGAGCGTCAGGAGCGCCGCCACGAGGTCGGTTCCCGAATGGGCCGCCTCCGCGACGAACGCGAGGCTGCCCGCGGCGAGCCCCGTGACCAGCTTGATAGCGATCAGCGCGACGGCGGCGACGACCGACGCGAGCGCGGTGCGGCGAAGCGGCGACACGAGCGGGAACGCTACTCGGAGGGCGGCGCCGAAACCCGGCGGCGCCGGGCGACGAGGATGCCCGCACCGATGAGGATGCCGCCCGCGATCTCGATCGGCGCGAGCGTCTCGGACAGGAGCACGACGGCGAGCGCCGCGGCGAGGAACGGCTGGAGGTTCGCCGCGAGGGTCGCCCGCGCAGGGCCGATCCGGTCGAGCGACCTGAACCACAGCTCGTTGGTCAGCACGAGCGGCCCGAGCGTCGCGAACGCGAGGAGCGCCCACACCTCCCAGCCGAGACTCCAGTCCTGGCTCCGCACCTGCGGCAGCGACGTCAGCGCGATACCCACCCACGCCGTGCCGAGGACGACCGCGCTGATCCGCCGCGCCGTATAGCGGCCCATCAGCGGCGTCACCATCATCGAGTAGCCCGCCCATGTCGCCGCGGTGAGCAGGCCGAGAAGCACGCCGCCGACGTCGCCGGAGACCTCGCTCCCCGACCCGAGCGCGACGAGCGCCACGCCGACGAAGGAGAGCACGGCACCGGCCCAGAACCGCGGCGGCAGCGTCTCTGTCCGCAGGGCGACCCCGGCGAGCGCGGCGAAGATCGGCGTCGCGCCGAGGATCAGCCCGAGGACGGAGGCCGACGACCGCTCGAGCGCGTAGACGAAGCCGATCTGGTTCAGGTAGACGAGGAGTGCCGCCCCCGCCACGAGCCCGAGGTCGCGGCGCCGGATGCGGAGCGACCGCTCGAGGAGAAGCGTCAGCGCGATGAAGACGACGACCGCGAGCCCGTACCGCACCGTGGCGTAGGCCAGGGGCTGGAACCCGTGCGTCAGGATGTAGCGGCTGACCGTCAGGTTCAGCGACCAGAGCACGATCGTCGTGAGGAGCATCACCTCGACGGTCGTCGGCCGGCGCATCCGGGCGACGCTACAGGCGGGTAGTGTTGGCGAGCCGATGACCCAGCCGACCGTCGACGACATCGACGCCCTCGTCGGGCCCGCGACACCGCACTTCGCGTTCCAGATCCGCGCCCGGGTGCGCGAGCTGGTCGCGGAGCTGCCCGAGGAAGACCCCGTGCGCCGCTACGGCGAGGAGAAGATGGAGCTGCTCGACCGGCTCGGCTTCGCGTCGACGAAGTCGGAGAACGCGGACCCCGAGTCGCGCGAGCGCATCGGCTGGGAGACGATCCCGTCCTCTGCGATCGCCTCCGACCCGCTTCCCCGCGGCGATCGGTGAGCGCGCCCGGCCGGCGCGTCTTCGTCAGCGGGGGGTCGCGCGGGATCGGGAAGGCGATCGCGCTCCGCCTCGCGCGGGAGGGCGCGTCGACGGTGGCGATCGGCTACTTCCGCTCGGACGCGGCGGCTGAGGAGACGGCCGACGAGCTGCGCGAGCTCGGCGCCGAGCCGGTTCTCGTCCGCGGGAACATCACGTCGTCGCGGGTCGAGGAGCAGGTCGCGGCGCTCGGGCCGCTCGACGTTCTCGTCCACAACGCCGCGACGGGCGTCATCCGCCCTGCGCTCGAGACCGAGGACAAGCACTGGGACTGGACGCTCAACGCGAATGCGCGGGCGCTGCTCACGCTGACGCGGGTCGTCGCGCCCTCGATGCCGCGCGGTTCGTCGATCGTCGGCATCTCGAGCCTCGGGTCCGTGCGGGTGCTCGACAACTACTCGCTCGTCGGCACCTCGAAGGCCGCGCTCGAGGCGCTCGTCCGCTATCTCGCCGTCGAGCTGGCGCCGCTCGGTGTCCGGGTCAACGCCGTCTCGGCGGGTGTCGTCGAGACCAATGCGCTCGAGCACTTCCCGAACCGCGAGGAGATGCTCGCCTCGGGCGTGCGAAACCCGGCCGGCAAGCTCGTGACGCCGGAGGACGTCGCCGGCGTCGTCTCGTTCCTCTGCTCGCCGGACGCCGAGATGATCCGCGGGCAGACGCTCGTGATCGACGGCGGCTGGTCGCTGCCCGCCGGCTGATGGAGGGTCGCCCTCCGCCGCCACAACGAGGTAGTCGCGACCGC
>DASSVY010000162.1:0-3901 GCA_035705535.1 Gaiella sp.
AGATGTTCCCCGGAATCTGGCGCCACGGCGACTGGATCGAGCTCACCGAGCGCGGGACGGCGATCATCAGCGGCCGCTCCGACGCGACGATCAACCGCGGCGGCGTGCGAATGGGCACCGCCGAGATCTACCGGGCCACCCTCGCCGTCGACGAGGTCGTCGACGCGCTCGTCGTCGATCTCCCCCGCCCCGGCACCCAGGGGTACATGCCGCTCTTCGTCGTCCTCCGTGACGGGATCGAGCTCGACGACGACCTCGTCTCGCGCATCCGGACGAGAATCCGAGAGGACTGCTCGCCGCGCCACGTCCCCGACGAGGTCCGTGCCGTCCCCGCGATCCCCCGCACCCTCTCCGGCAAGGCGCTCGAGGTGCCCGTCAAGCGGATTCTCTCCGGCGAGCCGGCCGAACGGACGGTCAGTCGCGACGCGCTCGCGAACCCCGATGCGCTTCTTCCCTTCGAAGACCTGGCCGCGTCAGGAGAATGGAGCGTGGAATGACGTATGTCGCCGACACGGAGCGCTACGACCGGATGCCGTACCGGCGCGTCGGGCGGAGCGGGCTGCATCTCCCGGCGATCTCGCTCGGCCTCTGGAACAACTTCGGCGGCGACCGCCCCTACGAGAGGAGCCGCGCGATCGTCCGGAGGGCGTTCGATCTCGGGATCACGCACTTCGACCTCGCGAACAACTACGGACCGCCCTACGGGTCGGCCGAGGAGACGTTCGGCCGGCTGCTGTCGACCGACCTCGCGTCCTATCGGGACGAGCTCGTGATCTCGACGAAGGCGGGCTACGACATGTGGCCGGGCCCCTACGGCGAGTGGGGCTCGCGCAAGTACCTGCTCGCGAGCCTCGACCAGAGCCTGGGACGAATGGGGCTCGACTACGTCGACATCTTCTACTCGCATCGCGCCGATCCGGACACGCCGCTCGAGGAGACGATGGGCGCACTCGATACCGCGGTGCGTCAGGGGAAGGCGCTCTACGCCGGGATCTCGTCCTACTCGCCCGAGCGAACACGCGAGGCGGCGGCGATCCTCGAGCGCCTCGGCACACCGCTCCTGATCCACCAGCCGTCGTACTCGATGCTCAACCGCTGGATCGAGGACGGGCTCCTCGACACGCTCGGCGAGCTCGGCGTCGGGTGCATCGGCTTCTCACCGCTCGCGCAAGGGCTCCTCACCGACCGCTACGCGGACGGCATCCCGGCGGGCTCCCGCATCGCACGGGATCTCTCGCTCGACGCCGGCCAGCTCGACGAGCAGACGACGGCGAAGGTCGCCGGCCTCCGTGAGATCGCCGCAGGTCGAGGCCAGTCGCTCGCGGCGATGGCGCTCGCGTGGACGCTGCGCGACCCGCGGATGACCTCGACGCTCGTCGGCGCGTCGAGTCTGGAGCAGCTCGAGCAGAACGTCCACGCGCTCGACCGCCTCGACTTCTCCGAGGACGAGCTGGCCGCGATCGACGCGTTCGCCACCGAGAGCGAGATCAACCTCTGGGCGCAGTCGAGCGACGTCTGAGTCAGACCGTCGGCCACCCGAGCGGGCGGCCGAGCAGCTCCTCGAGCCGGCGGTTCGGCTCGGCGAAGCGAGCCGTCAACGCGGCGCGCGTCTCCTCGCGCATCGGCGCGTAGTCGCGGTCGAACACCCGCGGGTAGGCGTCGAGCGCGTGCGGCGGCGCGCCGAGGAACGCGAGGACCGACGCGTACGTTCCGGCCGGCCGCGCGCCGAGCTCCTCGGTCGCGATCGAGAGCACCTGCTCGCGTGGAAAGAGCGCGAACCAGCGCTCGAGCTGGTCGGCGTAGAGGCCACGCGACGCATACGTCTGGTTCCACCAGGCGAAGCTGAACGCCCTCGGGTCGGCCTCCAGCCGCTCGACCTCGCCGCGGACGCGGTCGTCCTCCGCTTCGAGCGCGTCCTCGAACGACAGCGTCTCGCGGCCCAGCGCGACCGCGTGCTGGTACTGCGAGTAGGCGCGGTCGCCGGGCTCGCGGAGCAGCACGATGAGCTTCACGTCGGGGACGAGCGAGAAGACCCGCTCCGGCGCGAGCGGGTGGAACACGTAGCTCGGGCTGGCCTCGCCCACGATCTTCCCGCGCGACCGAAGCGGAAACTGACCCCGGTACCAGGCCTCTCCCCTCGCCCAGTGCCGGTCGAAGAAGCTGACCTCCTTCCAGAACGGCCCGGCGATCGACGGATGCCAGCGGAGATAGGCGTAGAGCGCGGTCGTCCCCGCCTTCTGCGCGCCGATCACGAGGAAGTCCGGGAGCTCGCGCCAGCGGGCCGTCAGCCTGCCGCTCGTCCAGACCGCTGTGCGCGCCACCTTCCGCACGGGGTCGGGAACCCTCGGGATCACCTCGATCGGCACGCGTCGCATGGCGTCGGACGCTAGACGATCGAGTCGATCATCTCGCCGATCGGCGCAGCCGCCCCCGCCCCTCTGAGACGATCACGGTCGGACTCGAGGAAAGGGGAACGGGCGGTGGCCGACGACACGCTCACGATCACGGACAACCGCACCGGGCGGGAGTACACGCTTCCGATCGTCGACGGCACGATCCGTGCGACCGACCTGCGCCAGATCAGCGCGGACGACGGCGACGGCGGCCTTCAGTCCTACGACCCGGCCTACCTCAACACCGCCTCGTGCCGGAGCACCATCACCTACATCGACGGCGACGCGGGGATTCTCCGCTACCGGGGCTACCCGATCGAGCAGCTCGCCGAGGAGGCGGGGTTTCTCGAGACCGCGTACCTGCTCCTCGAGGGCGAGCTCCCCACGTACGCGGACCTCGCCGAGTTCGAGGAGGACGTCCGGATCCATACGTACGTCCACACGAACGTGCAGAAGTTCCTCGAGGGCTTTCGCTACGACGCCCACCCGATGGGGATGCTCCTCGGCGCCGTCGGCGCCCTCTCGACCTTCTACCCGGACGCGAAGCGGATCGGAGACACCGAGGGGCGCAAGCTGCAGCGTGTCCGGCTCCTCGCGAAGCTGCCGACGATCGCGGCGCTCGTCTTCCGCCACTCCCGTGGCTTGCCCTACGTGCTGCCCCGGAACGACCTCGACTACATCGGGAACTTCGTGAACATGACGTTCGAGATCGGCGGCCGGCACGAGCCGAACCCGGTGCTCCAGCGGGCGCTCGAGATCCTGCTCGTGTTGCACGCAGACCACGAGCAGAACTGCTCGACGAGCGCGGTACGAAGCGTCGGCTCGTCCCACGTCGACCCGTTCTCCGCGGTCTCCGCCGGGATCGCGGCGCTCTACGGACCCCTCCACGGCGGCGCCAACGAGGCCGTCCTGCGGATGCTCGACGAGATCGGGGACGTCGGACGCGTGCCGGCGTTCATCGAGGAGGTCAAGGCCGGACAGGGCCGCTTGATGGGCTTCGGGCATCGGGTCTACAAGAGCTACGACCCGCGGGCCAAGCTGATCAAGAAGGTCGCGGACGACGTCTTCGAGCAGACCGGCCTCAACCCGAAGCTCGAGATCGCGCTCGAGCTCGAGCGAATCGCGCTCGAGGACGACTACTTCGTCCAGCGGAAGCTGTACCCCAACGTCGACTTCTACTCGGGGCTCATCTACCAGGCGATGGGCTATCCCACCGACTACTTCACCGTGCTCTTCGCGATCGGCAGGCTCCCGGGCTGGATCGCCCAGTGGGAGGAGATGCTCGCCGACCCCGAGCAGAAGATCTCTCGGCCGCGCCAGGTCTACGTCGGCGAGGGCGAGCGCGCGTACGTCCCGATCGCGCGGCGCGGCTGACGACGTAGCATCGTGCCGCATGGACGAGGTCCGGATCGACCGGTGGCTCTGGACCGCTCGCTTCTTCAAGACGCGCGGTGCGGCGACGGACGCCGTCGGCGGCGGTCGCGTCCACCTGAACGGCGCGCGCGTGA
>DASSVY010000163.1:0-12420 GCA_035705535.1 Gaiella sp.
CGGCCGCGTGCGGGCGGATCTCCTTCTCCGCGAACTCCCGCGCGAGCGCGCGAAGCTCCGTCTGCTCGTCGGTGAGGGCGAACGAGACACCGTTCGCGATTCCCGTCTCGACCGTTGCCATCGTCCTCGCTCCTCGCCGTCGATTGACTGGTCAGTCAATGATATCCGACCGCGGCGCCGGGGCGCCCATGCCCGGCAGCGATCCGTCTTCTTCCGGTGCCGCCACGACCGGGAGACCGGCCGCGAGCCAACCCCGGAACCCGCCCGCGAGATCGGCCCCTCGTGGATGCCCGAGGTCGACGAGCGACGCGGCGGCGAGGCTCGACGAGTAGCCCTCGGCGCAGAGCAGGATCAGGCGCTCGCGTTCGTCGAGGTGTGGGTTCCGCCAGCGGCCCGTCGGGTCCGCGCGCCACTCGAGGACGCTCCGTGGGACGTGGAGCGAGCCCGGCACGATCCCGTGCGTGCGGCGCTCGTCGCTCGAGCGGAGATCGACGATCAGCGCTTCCCCGGCCGTCGTCGCCTCCCAGGCGGCGGCCGGCTCGACGCGCTCGATGCGCTCACGCGCGGCCGCGAGCAAGCGCTCGACCCCTCGTGTCTCCATCTGCGCCATGGCGTGATGATTCGTGACCGCGCGCGGCGTGTCCAGCCCGGAGCAGCGCACGGCGTCGTCTCTACAATCTGGCCACCGAAGCCGGAGGCCTCCCGTGGCGACCACGACCGCAGCTCGACCCGATCTCGACCCGCACGACTTCCTCGCGCTCGACGCGCTCCTCGACGACGAGGAACGTGCGATCCGCGACACCGTGCGACAGTTCGTGCGCGAGCGCGTGCTGCCCGAGGTCGGCGACTGGTTCGAGCAGGGGATCCTGCCGCGCGAGGTCGTCCAGGAACTCGCGAAGCTCGGGCTGTTCGGGATGCACCTCGAGGGCTACGGGCTGCCCGGCGCGAGCGCGACGGCGTACGGCCTGACGTGCCTCGAGCTCGAGGCTGGCGACTCGGGCGTACGTAGCGCCGTGTCGGTGCAGGGCTCGTTGGCGATGTTCGCGATCTGGCGCTGGGGCTCCGAGGAGCAGAAGGAGCGCTGGCTGCCGGCGATGCACCGCGGGGAGGCGATCGGCTGCTTCGGGCTGACCGAGCCGGACGCCGGCTCCGACCCCGGGACCATGCGCACCCATGCGCGCCGGGACGGCGACGACTGGATCCTCAACGGCGCGAAGATGTGGATCACGAACGGCACGATCGCCGACCTCGCAGTCGTCTGGGCCCGCACCGAGGACGGCGAGATCAGGGGGTTCCTCGTCGAGAAGGGCATGCCCGGCTTCTCGGCGCCGGAGATCCACAAGAAGATCTCGCTCCGTGCCTCGATCACCTCGGAGCTCGTGCTGCAGGACGTCCGCGTCCCGGCCGATGCGATGCTCCCGGGCGCCTCGACGCTGCGCGGCCCGCTCTCCTGCCTGAACGAGGCGCGCTTCGGGATCGTGTTCGGCTCGGTCGGCGCAGCCCGTGCGTGCTTCGAGGAGGCGCTCTCCTATGCGAAGCAGCGGATCGTCTTCGGCAAGCCCATCGCGGGGTACCAGCTCACGCAGCAGAAGCTCGCGGAGATGGCGCTCGAGGTGAACCGCGGGTTCCTCACCGCGCTCCACATCGGGCGGATGAAGGACCAGGGCACGCTGCGGCCCGAGCACGTCAGCCTCGGGAAGATGGGAAACGTCCGCGGCGCGCTCGAGGTCTGCCGCTCCGCGCGCACGATCCTCGGCGGCAACGGGATCACCCTCGAGTATCCCGTGATCCGACACATGAACAACCTCGAGTCGGTGCTCACGTACGAGGGCACGCACGAGGTGCACACGCTCGTCGTCGGCCAGGCGCTCACCGGCGAGAACGCCTTCGGGCGCGACTGAGCCGGATCAAGTCGTCGCCTGGCTCGCCCGCGCCCGCGGTAGGTCCGCCCGTCGCATGTTGCGCACCTCGGGGACCGCGACCGGCCCGACCTTCGCCGCTGCCGAGACGACCGCGGCGGCGACGAACGCCGTCTCCACGCCGACCAGGTCGGAGATCGGACCCCACAATGCGAAGCCGATCGGCATGAAGACGAGCGAGACCGCCCAGTCGTAGGAGGACACGCGCGAGAGCACGTCCTGTGGGATCTCACTCTGCAGCACCGTCTCCCAGAGCGTGTTGGCGACGATGATCGAGACGTACGCCGCGAACGCGCCGAGCACGAGGGCCACGGTCGGCAGCGTCAAGGCGAAGAGGAGCAGGTAGCCGGCCATCCCGAGCACGACGAGATGGCTGGCGACGAGAGGCCGCGAGGGGCGCCAGCGGAGCGCGACGACGCCGCCGACGGCCCCGCCGATCCCTCCGGCGGTGAGGATCGCGCCCCATGCCGCGGCGCCTCCGAGCTCTTTCTCGGCGACGATCGGGCCGAGGACGCCCTGGGCGCCCCACGCCATGTTCCCTATCCCGAAGCTGACCAGGCTCGCCCAGAGCCAGCGACGCGTGCGGACTGCGCGCCAGCCCTCGGCGAGCTCCGAAAGGAACGAGCGCCGCTCGGCCACGAGGGTGGAGGCGACTCGGAGCGCGGCGAGGAACGCCGCGCTGCCCGCGAACGTCGCCGCGTCGATCGCGAAGACCCAACCCGCTCCGACGGCGGCCACGATCACTCCGGACAACGCCGGCCCGGCGATCCAGCTCGCGCTTCGGTTGAGCGCCAGCAGCGCGTTCGCGTTCTGGAGCCGTGCGCGGCTGACGGTCTGCGGCACGAGCCCGGTTGACGCAGGGGCGAAGAACGATTCCGCGGCCCCGACCACCGCCGCGAGCACGACGAACTGCCACAGCCCCACCCGTTCCGAGATCACGAGGATCGCGAGGATCAGCAGCGCGACACAGCGGACGAGGTCGCAGGAGAGCATCACGACCCGGCGCTCGAGCCGGTCCGACCACACGCCCCCGGCCAGGATGAAAATGGAGTGGGACAGCGTGAACGCTGCGAACACGAGGCCGAGCGCGGCGGCGGAGTCGGTCGCGTCGAGTACCGCGAATGTGAGCGCGATCGGCGTCATCCCGTCACCGACGGCACTCGTCAACGATGCGAGCCAGAGCAGCCGGAACGGCCGCTCGCGGAGCGGCTCGAGGCTATCGGCCCTCATTCGCCGCCGAGCGCGCGCTCGGCGCGGTCGAGGCGCGCAACGAACGGGATCGCGAGCAGGATCGGCACGCCGAGCACCGGCCACAGCGCCTGGTAGCCGTTGGTCTTCTCGAGGTGTGGACCGAGGATGTCGATCACGGCCCCTGCCAGCAGTGGGCCGATCACGAGCCCGATGCCTTTGGTGGTCGTGGCGAGGCCCGAGATCGCGCCGCGCTCGCCGGACGGCATCAGCTTGAACAGAAGGCCCCAGGCAAGCGTCATCACAGTGCCGCCGGCGATCGCCACGACGAAGATCAGGGCGAGGTACCACGCGTGCCATGTCGTCCCGAGACCGCCGGCGATCAGCCCGACGCCATACACGAGCGAGGCGGCGGTGATCATCCGCGCGAGCCCGATCCGGTCGCCGATCCGGCCGGCGAGCAGCGCCGCGACGATGTAGCCGGCCGCCACTGCGCCGAGGATGTACGTCGAGGTGACCAGCGGCTCACCGAGGCCGACGGTGACGTAGAGCACGACGAACGTGCGGGCGCCGGCGAACGTCCCCTCCCACGCGGTGTTCGCGACGAGGAACGTCGCGACATCCCGGTTCGACCTGAGGACACGCCACGATTGCGCGACGTAGGTCCGCACTCCCTCGAACACGCGACCGTGGCCGCCATCCTCCGTGACGAGCGCGATCGGTATCGCGCAGGCGGCCGAGACCACCCCCGCGGCGACGAGGAAGGGGGCCGGACGCCAGAGGTGGAACAGGTATCCGCCGCCGATCAGCGCGCCGCCGATCGCGATGCCACGGAAGACGTGCTGCACGCCCTGGGCTCGGCCGAAGACGCTCTCCGGGAGCACGTCGGGATACAGGCCGCGGTACGGCGGCTCGTAGACGTAGTAGGCGAAGAACAGCCCGAACAGCATCAACGCCGTCGTCCAGAGGTTCGGCATGAACGCGACGAGCGCGAGCGTGAACGCCATCGGCCCGAGCGCGGCGAGCATGAACGGCCGTCGCCGGCCGAGCGGCGTGTGGAACGTGTCGCTCCACGGGCCGATCACGAGCGGCAGCGTCAGCGCGAAGAACCCCTCCGCGGCGAGGACGAGGCCGACGAGCGTCGTCGAATCCGTGTAGCGGCCGAGGATCGGCGGCAGGTACGCCGACGTCGTCGTCAACGACCACGCGAGACCCAACGCGCCCGCCCCGAGGACGAGCGTGTCTCGGCGCGCCGCCTCAGGCGACGACCGGGGTCCGGACGAGACCGCCTCGGAAGACGTCGACGATCGTGCGCTCGGCACGGGCGACCTCCTCGTCGCCGTCGGGAAGCCTGCCCATCACCCAGCCCGTGAGGATCTCCTCGAGCCCGCCGTAGACGACCCAGCTTGCGAGGCGCGGGTCGAGCTCCGGCCGGAACACGCCTTCGGCCTGACCCTGTTCGATCACGCGCTGGATCACCTCGAAGCCCCTGCCGATGTCGTCGACCTGTGAGGCGAGGTGTGCGCTCCGGCCCACCTCGCGAACCATCACGGTGACGAGGGCCGGGTCGTTCCGCCACGTGCGCAGGAGGATCTTGACGAGGCCGAGGAGCTTCTCGTCGGCCGACTCGTCGGAGGCCTCACGCTCGCGAACCGCGCGAGCAGCTCGCTCCAGTTCTCGCGGAACACGGTCTCGAGCACCTCGTCCTTCGAGGCGAAGTAGTGGTACAGGAGGCCGTGCGCGACCCCCGCCTCCTGGGCGATGTCGCCGACCCGGGACGCGTGGAAGCCGCGCCTCGCGAACACGCGCACGGCGGCATCGAGAATCCGCTGACGCGTCTCCTCCGCCCCGCCTTGCCGGTCCCCGGAAGCGCGCTCGCGCGCGATCGAACGGTCAGTCAACGTCCGGTCAGAATAGGTGCGGTGCCAGACACCGCGCAACAGCCGCTCGCCGGGATGCTCGTCGTCGATCTGACGCGGTATCTACCCGGGGCGTTCGCGAGCCGCGAGCTGCTTCGCCTCGGCGCGCGCGTCGTGCGGGTCGAGGCACCCGAGGGCGATCCGATGCGACGCACCGCGCCTGCCTGGGACGACGCGCTCCGGCGCGGCAAGGAGTCGGTCGTCTGCGACCTCAAGAGTGATGCCGCCCTTGCACTTGCGCTCTGTACGCACGCCGACGTGGTGCTCGAGGGGTTCAGGCCCGGGGTCGCCGCACGGCTCGGCATCGGGCCGGACGACGTTCCTGGGACCGTCGTCTACTGCTCGATCACCGGATTCGGGACGGAAGGGCGGCACGCCGATCGCGTCGGCCACGACCTCAACTACCTCGGCTGGGCCGGGACGCTCGAGGACACCGCACCCGCGCCGCCGCCCGTGCAGGTCGCGGACCTCGCGGCGGGAGCCCTGAGCGCGGTCGCGGAGGTGCTCGCGGCGCTCGTCGGCCGCGAGCGCACCGGTCGGGGCGCGCGGCTCGTCGTGTCGATGACGCACGGCGCCCACGAGCTCGCGGCGCACCGGCTCGGCGGCGACCCGCTTCCTCGTCTGCTCGCCGGCGGCCTCGCCTGCTACGAGACATACGCGACTGCCGACGGTCGGCACCTCACGCTCGCGGCGCTGGAGCCCGCCTTCTTCGTCCGCGCGTGCGAGGTCCTCGACGTGCCGGAGCTCGCCGCCCGGCAGTACGAGCCCGACCAGGAAGCGCTACGCGCCGAGCTGTCCGCGCTCTTCGCCCGACGCGCGCTCGCCGACTGGCTCGAGGTCTTCGACGGCGAGGAGGCCTGCGTCGGGCCGGTCGCGACTCTCGCCGAGGCGCACGCCGACCTCGGGCCGTGGCCGGACCCCGCTCCCGACGTCCCCCTCGGCGCGCACACCGACGCGTGGCGTGCGGAGCTGGCACTCGCCTGACGCTGCTCTACGACAGCGAGAGCCCGAGCGCGGCGGGCAGCGCGAACAGCGTGTCGATCCGGTCGGTCTCGTCTACGTGGAGGCCGTCGCGGTCGAGC
This sequence comes from Gaiella sp., assembly GCA_035705535.1. Classification (GTDB taxonomy): domain Bacteria; phylum Actinomycetota; class Thermoleophilia; order Gaiellales; family Gaiellaceae; genus Gaiella. The sequence continues at coordinate 6,109 of DASSVY010000163.1, forward strand.
AGGATCCCGCGCATACCGAGCGCACGTGCCCCTTCGATGTCGTCGGCGTAGCTGTCGCCGACCATCGCCGCCTCGGCCGGCCCGGCGTCGAGTGCCGCGAGGGCGGCGTCGAAGATCGAGCGATGCGGCTTCACGCGGCCGTGGCTCACCGAGCCGACGCATGCGTCGACGTCGAGGCCGTGGTGCGCGGCGAACGCCTCGAGGTCGCGCTGCCCGTTGGAGACGAGAGCGATGCGCAACCCGGCGGTCCTCAGCACCGCCAGGGTCGGCAGCGTGTCCTCGTAGAGGAAGAAGTTCTCGTGCCTCTCCCACTGGCGCACGACGTCGAGCGCGCATGTCCGCGCGTCCGGGCCGACCCCGCCCATGCCCTTGACGATCTCCTCCGTGAACGCGACCCACAGCTCCTCGTCGTGGACGAAGTCGGGGTGGCGCTGGAGGTTCGCGACCGCGGCCAGCCGGGCGTCGTCGTAGCGGTTTGGCTCGAGACTCAGTCCGTGGCGAGCCCCGATCCTGCGGTAGCCCTCCGGCCCGAGCTCCGGCCCGGGGCGGAAGAGCGTGAAGTCGACGTCGAGAAGAACGGCCTCGAGCACGAGGCGAGGATACGCACGGAACCTCCGACACGGTCGGCCCGTGCGCGGCGCGTTGCGACCGGAGGCCAGGTGCGGCCGACCATGCACAGCGCAGAGGAAGGAGGGGTCGGCGGGGGAACCATGGGTTCCCCCGCCCTACATCGGGGTGCCCAGATTTGAACTGGGGGCCTCTCCGACCCGAACGGAGCGCGCTACCAGGCTGCGCCACACCCCGAGCGAACAGAAGCGTAGCGACTCGTGGACGCGGCTTCGTAGACTCGCGCCGATGGCTTCGCGGAACGAAATCGTCGCCCATGCCGACGCGCTCCTCGAGATCGAGCGGTTCCCGGAATACGCGCCGCAAGGGCTCCAGGTGACCGGCGCCGAGGACGTGACGACCGTCGCGTGCGGGGTCTCGTCATCGCGGGAGCTCTTCGAGCGCGCGGTCGGGCTCGGCGCCGAGCTCGTGCTCGTCCACCACGGGCTCTTCTGGCGGAACGAGCCGCTCGTCGTCGACGCGCGCCTGCGCGGACGGCTCGAGGCTCTCTTCGCCGGGAACGCATCACTGCTCGCGTATCACCTCGCCCTCGACGCGCACCCGACCCTGGGAAACAACGCCCAGCTCGCCTCGCGCGTCGGCGCGACGCCGGAGGGCCCGTTCGGCGGAGTCGGGTTGGGCTGCTCGCTCGAGGACGTCGCCCTCGAGACGCTCGTCGAACGGGTCGAGAGGGCCGTGGATCGTCCGCCGCTGGTTCTCCCCGGCGGCCCGGGGACGGTGGGGCGCATCGCGATCTCGACCGGCGCCGCGGGCTACGACCTCGCGAGAGCCGCGCACGAGGGGTTCGACGCGCTTCTCACCGGCGAGGCGGAGGAGCCGAGCGTCGCAACCGCGCGCGAGCTCGGGATCACGCTGATCGCCGCAGGGCATCACGCCACCGAGCGTCTCGGCGTCCAGGCGCTCGCCGCGCACCTGGCAGAGCGGTTCCAGCTCGAGTGGCGCTACATCGAGGTCGACAATCCTGTATAGCGGGCGTGGGAAACACCCATGGCTCTGGCGTCGAAGGCCCGCCACGAGACGGGAATCGGAGTGAAACATGGTTCCCGCCGCGGTTTGGAGTATCCTCGGAGCACATGGACGTTTTCGGGAGGCGGGCCCGTTGACCCCCGCCAATACCGTACGAGCGCCGATCGAGCCCGTTCGAACGCGAGAGCGTCGACGGGCTTTTTTCGTCGCCGAGGGAGGACACGGCCGATGGCGAATCACCTGACGCCCGACGAGCTCGCGAAGGAGCTCAACATGGATCGCGACTCGGTCATCCGCATCTGCGTCGCGGAAGGCGTCCCCATCTACCAGGGCAAGATCGACAAGTACCTGTTCCAGGCACAGCTCCAGGCGGCCGGGGCCACGCAGCAGGCGGCTACGGCCTAGCCCTCTCTCTCGCATGCTCCGGGGGCCCGGCGGCGCCGGGCCTCCGTCAACGCCGTGCCGCGCGGCTGCGCGCCGGCTTCTTCTCGGGCCGGCTCTTCGGCTTCCCATCGGTGCGCGACGCGCGAGACGTGCTCTTCGCCGCCTCGACGCTCGCCTTCAGCGCCTCGATGAGGTCGACGGCGGGCGCAGGCTCAGGGGTCGGCTCCGGCTCGGCGATCTCCTCGCCGCGGAGCTTTGCCTCGAGCAGCGCGCGGAGGTCGCTGCGGTACGCGCTCGAGAGCTCGTCGGGGTCGAACTCGGCCGAGAGGCCCTCGACGATCTGACGGGCAAGGTCGAGCTCGGGCTTCTTCACGTCCGTCTCGCCCATCGCCTCGTCGATCTCTGCCTGCGAGTAGACGTCCTCGGCGAGGTACAGCGTCTCGAGCACGAGGCCCTGGCCCCGGGGACGCACAAGGCAGATCGATTCCCGCCCGGAGCGGACGAACCGCCCGATCGCGCCCACCCCTGCCTCCTCCATGACCTCGAGGAGGAGCTTGTAAGGCTTGCGCTGAGCCGCGGCGGCGCCGGGAACGAGGAAGTACGTGCGGTCCATCCAGACCGGGTCGATCCCGCTGAGCGGCACGAAGCGCTCGATGTCGATCGTCCGGGAGTCGTCGCGGCGTTCCAGCGCCTCGAGCTCCGCGTCCTCCACGACGACGAACTGCCCCTTCGCGAACTCCCAGCCCTTGACGAGCTCGTCCGCGGGAACCTCCTGATCGTGGGCAGGGCACCAGCGCTTCTGCTTGATCGGCGTGAGGTCTTCGCGGTGGAGCAGCCGGAACGAGACGTCGGACTGCCGTGCAGCGGGCTTCGTCGCAGGCGCGAGCCCGACGGGGATGCTCACGAGGCCGAAGCTCAACGATCCGTTCCAGGTGACGCGCATCACACTCCAGTCTACGGTGGAAGTCGGGATTTCGCGGTGACGCGCCCGATCCCTCCGACTACAGTCCGTTCGGATGGGCGATGCCCGCACGATCCCGCGCCTCTGGCGCGACGCGGTCGCCCGCAACAGCGGGCCGGCGTACCTCGTCGAGGGAGCGGAGGGGTGGAGCGAGGTGTCGTGGGCCGAGGCGGCCGAACGCGTCGAGCTGCTGGCCAACGGCCTGCTCTCCCGCGGCGTCGGCAAGGGCGACGCATTCGGGATCCTGGCGCGGAACACGCTCGAGTGGGCACTCGTCGACTTCGCGCTCGCGCACGTCGGCGCGATCGGCGCCGCGATCTACGCGAACTCGTCGCCGCGCGACGTCCAGTACGTCCTCGAGCACTCCGAGGCGGTCGGCGTCGTGTGCGAGGACGAAACCCAGAGCGCCAAGGTCGAGGCGGGAAGGTCGAGCCTCCCCCGCCTGCAGCACGTCCTGACGTTCGCCGACCTGGCGGGGCTCGAGGAGGAGGGCCGCGCATACCGCGAGGCGCACCCCAGCGCGCTCGACGAGGCGGTCGCGGCGATCGACGAGGAGGACCTCTTCACGTTCATCTACACGTCGGGGACGACAGGGCCCCCGAAGGGCTGCATGATCCGCCATCGCAACTACTACGCGATGGTCGCCGTCGTCGACGACCTTCCGAACCACAGCCGACCCGGCGACGTCATGCTCCTGTACCTCCCGCTCGCGCACAACTTCGGGCGGCTGATGCACCTCTCGGGGCCGTACGTCGGCTACACGATCGCGTTTCTGCCGGAGCCGCTCGACGTGGCCCGCGCGATCCCCGAGGTGCGACCGACGATCCTGCCGAGCGTCCCGCGCGTGTACGAGAAGGTGCACACCGCCGTGACGGCGTCGTTCGCCGAAGCGACCGGCCCGAAGCGCCGACTGATCGACTGGGCGCTCGACGTCGGGCGGCGCGAGAGCGCGCTCCGCCGCGAGGGCCGCGCACTGCCCTTCGGGCTGGCCGTGCAGCATCGACTCGCGGACCGGCTCGTCTTCTCGAAGGTGAAGGAGCGTCTCGGGGGCAGGCTCCGGCTCCCCATCTCCGGCGGGGCGCCGCTGGCAAAGGAGATCGCAGAGCTCTTCGACGCGTTGGGTATCTGCATCATGGAGGGCTACGGCCTGACCGAGTGCACGACCGCGGCGACGACGAACCGCCAGGAGAGCTACCGGTTCGGGACGGTCGGCCAGGCGCTCCCGGGCTTCGAGCTGCGCCTCGCAGACGACGGAGAGCTCCTGATCAAGAGCGAGACGGTCTTCGCGGGCTACTTCAAGGAGCCCGAGGCGACGGCCGAGGTGCTCGGCGCAGACGGCTGGCTCGCGAGCGGCGACATCGCGACGATCGACGCCGACGGGTTCGTCACGATCACCGACCGGAAGAAGGACATCATCGTCACCGCGGGCGGCAAGAACATTGCGCCCCAGAACCTCGAGAACGACCTCAAGACGTCGCGGTTCGTCTCCCAGGCGCTCGTCGTCGGCGACCGGCGGCCCTATCCGGCGGCACTGATCACGCTCGATCCCGGGGAGCTCGAGAAGTGGGCGCAGGAACAGGGACTCGACGGGGACGCGCCCGCCCTGACCCGCGATCCGCGCGTGGTCGAGCTCGTCGCGTCGATCGTGGACGACGTGAACCGCGAGCGCTCCCGTTACGAGCAGCTGAAGCGATTCGCCGTCCTCGACCGGGACTTCGAGATGGACCGCGGGGAGCTGACCCCGACCCTCAAGCTCCGCCGCCGCGTCGTGCTCGAGCACTTCGCCGACGAGGTCGAGGGTTTGTACGACGGATCTACTCGCGAAGCGGAATCCGCTGGCGCGGATTCCGCCGCTTGATCCCCGCCTTCGGCGGGGCACACCCCTGAAGGCGCCCGCTGTCGCGGTCGCAACTACCTCTCTGAGATCTGATCAGACTCTCTTGGCGCCCACGTACGTGGACGCGTACCAGGAGTCGCTGAGGCTCGAGATCTTCACCACGTCGCCCGTGTGCGGGGCGTGGATGAACTGCCCGCCGCCGATGTAGATCCCCACGTGGCCGAGCCCGTCGAAGAAGACGAGGTCGCCCGGCTGGAGCTGGTCGCGTGGGACGTAGCTGCCGACCGTGTTGTATTGCATCGCCGCGTTGTGCGGCACCGAGACGCCTTCCTGCGCGTAGACGTACATCACGAAGCCCGAGCAGTCGAAACCTCCCGGGCTCGCGCCGCCCCAGACGTACGGCGTCCCGAGATACTGCATCGCGATCCCCACGACGCCGCCGTACTGCGACGAGGGCACCGGTGCCTCGGGAGCCGACGAGTCGGCGACCGGAGGCGTGTACTGGAGCGCCTGCGGCTGCGACGCCTCCGAGCGGGTCGCGGCGAGCCTTGCCCGCGCCTGCGCCGCGAGGATGGCCTGCCGCCGTGCCTCGGCTTCCTGCATCCGCTTGATCTCACCCTGGATCGAGGAGAGCAGCTGTCGCCGTTCGGCGAGCTTGCCCTCGATCCATTGCTTCTTCGCGGCGCGATCGGCCACGACCTGGGCCTGCCGCGCGCGGTCGTTGCGGAGCTTCGTGCGACGGGTCTTGACCTCGGTGCCGAACTGGCGCACCTCGGAGAGCACCTGCGCGTCCTGGCCGCCGACCCGCTGCGCGATGTCGAGGCGGTCGAGCAGGTCGTCGAGGCTCTTCGCTCCGAGAATCACCTCGACGGTGCCGCCGGAGTCGCCGTTGATGTACAGCGCCCGCAGTCGCTTTGCGATGTGCACCTGCGCGATCCCGAGACTCTGCTTCGCGATCACGAGATGGCGGCCGTTCGACTTCAGGTCGGCGTCGATGCTCGAGAGCTGGATGTTCGCCAGGTTGTAGGACTCGATCGCGTGGCCCAGCTCCGAGTCGAGGCCCTGAACCTGCTCGAGAATCGCCTGCGCCTGCTGGCGCTTCGAGCTGATCGACGGGTCCGCGGTCGCCGAGCCGCTCGCGAATACGAGCGCCGCGATCGCGGTCATGGCGAGGGCGAGAGCGACTGCCTGCCGCATGCCCGGACGCCTCACGCCGTTCCCTTCGTGCCTGCCGAACGGCGCGCCGATGGTGGGGTCACCGGCCACAAGTGCGGGAGCCTAGCAGCGACCGAAGACGAATGCACGGAGAAGTGCCGGGAAAAGCTCTGCAAACACGGCGATTCGCCTCTGTGGTACGGTCCGCGCCCCTATGCACGGGTCCGCGAGATACCTCGCGCCGTGCGTCGCGGCCCTCCTCCTCGGCTCGACGACCGGCCTCGCCGACGGCGCGTCCGCACCCGACGCGAGGCTCGCCGAGCTCCGGACCGCGAAGCGCTCGGCGGTGCTCGAGTTGTACGCCCTCGAGTCGTCCCTCGCA
>DASSVY010000164.1:0-5895 GCA_035705535.1 Gaiella sp.
CGACTCGCACGTCGGCCTCCGGCACACGGCGGCGGCACTCCTCGACGAACGGCTCCGACGGGTCGACGGCGCAAACGTGCGATGCGCCGACCGCCTCGACCAGGACTTCGGTGAGCGCACCGGGCCCGCACCCGACCTCGAGCACGTCGCTCCGCCTGGCGAGGTCGAGCAGGCGCAGGTGGGCGCGCGCGAGCGCCGGCGTGTACCTGCCGACGTGCCGATCGTACGTCTCGGCGGGCGCCTCGAACGTCCGGGCTCCCCTGACCACGTCCTGAATGGTCGGACGGAAGGCCGCTCAGGTCAAGCTCGTAGACTCGGGCGGTGCGTGTCCTCCTTGTCGGGTCCGGTGGTCGGGAGCACGCGCTCGCGTGGCGACTTTCGGCATCGCCAGAGTTGACCGAGCTCCATGCCGCGCCTGGGAACCCCGGGATCGCCGAGCTCGCCACGTGTCATCCGGTCGCGGCGGACGACGGCGACGGCCTGCTCGCGCTCGCGCGGTCGCTCGCCGTCGACCTCGTCGTCGTCGGCCCGGAGGCTCCGCTCGTCGCCGGGGTCGCAGACGAGCTGCGCCACTCGGGGATCCCCGTGTTCGGGCCCTCGCGCGCGGCGGCACGGATCGAGGGCTCCAAGCTGTTCGCCAAGGACGTAATGGCCGCCGCCGGCGTCCCGACGGCCCCCGTTCTCGACGCCCCGCAGGTGCCCTGCGTGCTCAAGGCCGACGGACTCGCCGCCGGCAAGGGCGTCGTCGTCTGCCGAACGGAGGCGGAGGTCGTCGCCGGCCTCGGGGTCGCGCGGGCGTTCGACGGCCCGGTGCTGATGGAGCAGCTGCTCGAAGGGCGGGAGCTGTCGGTGCTCGCGCTCGCCGACGGGCGCGACGCGCTCGCGCTCGCTCCGGCTCGTGACTTCAAGCGGGCATCCGACGGAGACAGCGGGCCGAACACGGGCGGGATGGGGTCGTTCGCGCCGGTTCCCGACGTCGACGACGATCTGCTCGAGACGGTGCTCGAGACGTGCGTCCGACCGACCCTCGCTGAGCTCGCCCGTCGCGGGACACCGTTCGTCGGCACGCTCTTCGCGGGCCTGATGCTCACCGCGGAGGGGCCGCGCGTGCTCGAGTTCAACTGCCGCTTCGGCGATCCGGAGACGCAGTCGGTGCTGCCGCTCGTCGACGGAGACCTGCTCGTCGCGCTCGCCGCGGCCGCCAGCGGCTCCCTCGCCGGCGTGGCGCTCGGACGGCTCGACGCGAGCGCCGTGACCGTCGTGCTCGCCGCCGGCCGGTATCCGGCGGCCGGCGACGTCGGAACGCCGATCCAGGGCATCGACGACGCGACCGCGGCAGGCGCGCTCGTCTTCCAGGCGGGGACGGCGCTCAGCGACGGCGAGCTCGTCACGAACGGCGGCCGGCTGCTCGGCGTAACCGCGACGGGCGCCGACCTCGCCGACGCCCGCACGCGGGCGTACGCGGCGGCAGACCTGGTCCGGATCCCCGGCGCGCGCCGGCGCGAGGACATCGCGCTCACGGCGGCCACGGCCGCGTAGGTCGCAACGTGCGGATGGCGGCGGGGCACCCCAACCCACCACCCACTTTCATTCTATCGTCAGGACAGGCAACGTTGGCGGAGATCGAGGATCGAAAGTGCGACGTCTTCGCAACGGGTCGCGGAGGAGCCGCCCGGGGCCACATCTAGACTTGCGTCGTGATCGCTCGTTACTCCCGGCCCGCCATGACACGGGTCTGGTCGGACGAGCGGAAACTCGAGCGGATGCTCGAGGTCGAGCTCGCGGCGCTCGAGGGCTGGGTCGCGCTGGACAGGGTCCCGTCTGATGTCGTCTCGCACATCCGTGCTGACGCTCGCGCGCCGTCGCCCGACGAGGTGACGCGGCGGGAACGCGAGACAGGGCACGACGTCGCGGCCTTCGTCGATCTCGTGGCGTCCGGGCTTGGCGACGACGGGCGCTGGTTCCACTACGGGCTCACCTCGTCGGACGTGCTCGACACCGCCCTGTCGCTGTCGATTCAGGAGGCGGGGGCCCTGATCCTCGAAGGTCTGGACCGCGCGTTCGAACTCGTGTCGGTCCGGGCGGAGGAGCATCGGGAGACCGTGTGCATGGGACGCACGCACGGCGTGCACGCCGAGCCGACGACGTTCGGCCTCAAGCTTGCCGGCTGGGCGTTCGCACTCGACCGCGATCGCGAGCGGGTCGGCCGCGCTGTCGAAGGGTTGCGGGTCGGCAAGCTCTCGGGCGCGGTCGGGCAGTACGCCGCCGTCGATCCCGAGGTCGAGCGGGTCGCGTGCGAGCGGCTCGGGCTCGACCCTGCGCCGAGCTCGACACAGATCCTCCAGCGCGATCGCCATGCCGAGCTCTTGTCCGCGCTCGCGCTGGTCGCGTCGTCGCTCGAGCGGTTCGCGACGGAGATCCGACACCTCGCCCGCACGGAGGTGCGCGAGGTCGAGGAGCCGTTCACGGAGCACCAGAAGGGCTCGTCCGCGATGCCGCACAAGCGGAACCCGATCGTCGCGGAGCGCATCTGTGGTCTCGCGCGCGTGGTGCGGGCCAACGCGGTCGTCGGCCTCGAGAACGTCACCCTCTGGCACGAACGCGACATCTCGCACTCGTCGGCCGAGCGGGTCGTCCTGCCAGACTCGTTCCTCGCGGTCGACTACGCGCTCGACCGCTTCGCATGGCTGGTCGAGGGGCTTGTCGTCCGGCCTGAGCGGATGCGCGCGAATCTCGACGCGAGCCACGGTCTCTACGCGAGCCAGCGTCTGCTCCTGGCGCTCGTCGAGAGTGGGCTGGCGCGGGACGACGCGTACCGTCGCGTTCAACTACTTGCGATGCGAGCGTGGGACGAGGACCGTGACTTCGGGACACTCGTGCGTGGAGAGGACGCGCTGGCCTCCCGCGTCGACCTCGACAGCGTGTTCGCGCTCGACGCGTACCTCGCCCACGTCGACACGGTGTTCGAGCGGTTGCGCGCGCTCCGCGCGACGCGTGAGGCGGCGGTCCATGCCTGACGCGGTGCGCGTCGGCAGCGGGAAGGTCCGCGACCTGTATGCGCTCGACGACGATCGGCTCCTGCTCGTCGCCTCCGACCGGCTGTCGACGTACGACGTCGTCCTGCCGACCGAGATTCCGGACAAGGGCCGGGTGCTGAGCGGCCTCTCTGCGTACTGGTTCACGCGGTTGCGCGATCTCGTCCCGAACCACTTCGTCGCGCTCAGGCGCGACGGCCGCTCCATCGAGTGCGTCCGGCTCACGATGTTCCCCGTCGAGTTCGTGGTGCGCGGCTTCCTCGCGGGCTCCGCCTGGGTCGACTACCGGGAGACGGGCGAGGTGTGCGGTCACCGGCTTGCGGGCGGGCTCCGGGAGTCGGAGCGGCTGCCGGCTCCGATCCTGACTCCGGCCACGAAGTCGGACGCCGGCCACGACCTCAACATCTCGGAAGCAGAGGCAGCCGAGCTGTGCGGGATCGGGCGCTACGAGGCGTCGCGCGCGGCAGCCCTTGCGCTCTACGCGAGCGCAGCCGAGCACGCGGCGTCGTGCGGGATCATCGTCGCCGACACGAAGTTCGAGTTCGGCGTCGACCGAGACGGGACCGTGACGCTCGGGGACGAGGCGCTGACGCCGGACTCTTCGCGGTTCTGGCCCCTCGACGGGTACGGGCCGGGTCGGCCGCAGCCCTCGTTCGACAAGCAGTACGCCCGTGACTGGTGCGCATCCACCGGGTGGGACCGCACGGAGCCGGGGCCGGAGCTCCCGCCCGACGTCGTAACCGGGACTCGCGCGCGGTACGTCGAGGCGTTCGAGCAGCTGACCGGCGTGCCGTTCGATCGGTACCTCGACGACCCGGGGGCGGTCCTGTGCGACTGACCGTGCTCATCCGCCCGAAGAGCGGCATCCTCGACCCGCAGGGCGAGGCGGTGCAGGCGTCGCTCTCGACGCTGGGCTTCTCGGTGTCCCGTGCACGCGTCGGGCGCCTCGTCGATCTCGTAGTCGACTCGGACGACCCCGTGGCCGCGAAGGCCGAGGTCGAGCGGATGTGCGACGAGCTCCTCGCCAACCCGCTCATCGAGAGCTACGACGTCGTCGTGGCGGAGGACTGATGGAGCGGCCTCGCATCGCGGTGGTCACGTTTCCCGGCTCGAACGATGACGGCGACGCACGGCTCGCGCTCGAGGCGCTCGGTGCCGCCGCGCTTCCGGTCTGGCACATGGAGACCCGGCTACCGGATGCAACTGGCGGCGTCGTCCTCCCCGGCGGCTTCTCGTACGGCGACTACCTCCGCTGTGGCGCGATCGCACGCACCGCCCCGGTGATGGACGCGGTTCGGGAGTTCGCCGAGGACGGAGGGCCGGTGGTCGGCATCTGCAACGGGTTCCAGATCCTCTGCGAGGCCGGGCTGCTCCCCGGAGTCCTGCGGCCGAACCGCCAGCTCCAGTTCGTGTGCGCCGACGTCGTCGTGACCGTCGAGTCGACGCGCACGCCGTTCACGGAACGGTGCGCCGAGGGCGAGCGCCTCACGATCCCGGTCAAGCACGGCGAGGGCTGCTGGGTCGCCGACGACGCGCTCCTCGCGCAGGTCGTCGACCGTGGGCAGGTCGTGCTGCGCTACGTAGACGACGTCAACGGCTCGCGCGACAGGATCGCAGGCGTCGCCAACGAGCAGGGCAACGTGCTGGGGCTGATGCCGCACCCCGAGCATGCGGTCGACCCCCTGCTCGGGCCGACGGGCGGGACGCCGCTCCTCGAGGGGCTGATCGCGCGCGCCGCCGAGCGCGCGCCGCTCGTGCGTGCCTGAGGACAGCAGCTCGCGCGCAGGTCCTCGAGTCAGGCCGCCATCGCGCCTCCCTTCAACGCACGCCTGAGCCCGGGCGCGCCCGCGAGCGCTCTGCGGAGGCGCTCGAGGTCCCGAGTGCGGAGCGTGACCGGGCCGCGGCGGACTGCCCCACCGGTCGAGTAGGAGAACCGGACGAGCGCCTCGCCGTCACCCGTCTCGAGCAGCTGCACGACGATCGAGAAGCGCCGGTCGCCGCTCCGCTGCGGGACCGAGACCTCCTCGACGGTCGTCGCCTTTCCCCACGGTGTCTGTGTCGCTGCCATGCGTCCACGGTACGGCCGGAGGTCTCACGTATCGGTGCCGGCTTCGTGTCGAGTGTGCAACGCTGCCGGCCGTGGTCGAGCTTTGGCAGGCCGAGTGGTGCCCGTACTCGCATCGCGTCCGGATGCGGCTGACCGAGCTCCGCGTCGACTGGGTCGCCAGGACGATCCCGCTCGAGCGGGCGGAGCGCGACGCGATGGAGTCGGCGACCGGGCTGCGCTCGATCCCGACCCTCGTGGACGGCGCCGAGGTCGTGCACGGCGCCGACGCGATCCTCGCGTATCTGGACGAGCGCCATCCGGAGCCGCCCGACGCCGCGCGCCACCGAGCCCAGATGCGGGCCGAGTGGCCGCACTGGGTCGAGCTCGAGGGCCGCTGAGCAGCACACGTCGCGCCGGGGCCGACGCGCCGGTCCTCTGCTGCCCGGACAAGTTCCGCGGCAGCCTGACGGCGGACGAAGCGGCGGAGGCGCTGGCTCGGGGCGTCGAGCGTGCAGGGCGCCTGGCCCGGCGGCTCCCCCTCGCGGATGGTGGCGAGGGGACGCTCGCGGCGCTCTGCCCCGACCGTGCGACGCTGCGCGTCGCGCGTGTGACCGGCCCGCTCGGCGAGCCGGTCGACGCGCCCTGGGGTCTCCGCGACGGGACGGCGGTGGTCGAGAGCGCCCGGGCGAGCGGTCTCGCGCTCGTCGAGGGCCGCAACGACCCGGTACGGGCGACGACGCGCGGAACCGGCGAGCTGATCCGCATCGCGCTCGAGGCGGGCGCGCGCCGCGTGACCGTCGGCGTCGGTGGCTC
>DASSVY010000165.1:0-3187 GCA_035705535.1 Gaiella sp.
CGCAAGCGTGGCGTCCGCGTCGCGCGCGCGCATCTCCAGCACCTGAATCCGTTCCCCAGCAACACGGGCGAGGTGCTGCGGCGATACCCGAAGATCCTCGTGCCCGAGATGAACCTCGGGCAGCTCGCGCTGCTCCTCCGCGCGGAGTTCCTCGTCGACGCGGTCTCGTACAGTCGCGTGCGCGGCAGGCCACTCAGCGCGGCCGAGCTCGAGGACGCGATCACGGCCATGGCGGAATCCGGGGAGCGAGGCGCGGCATGAGCTTCGACGCGACCGTGACCGAGGACGAGCGCGTGTTGGTCACCTGGGAGGGCCGGACGGTCGTCACGGTCGCGGGCGCGCCGGGCCGCCGCCTCGCCCACCGGCTCGCGAGCGCCCCCGACGCAGACGCCCGTCAGCTTCTACTTGCGCGTGCGACCGGCAACTTCAAGCGAGGGAATGAACGATGACGGGCAACGGCCTCGTCCAGCTGACGGCGAAGGACTTCAAGTCCGACCAGGAGGTCCGCTGGTGCCCCGGGTGCGGCGACTACGCGATCCTCGCGGGCGTCCAGTCGTTCCTGCCGGAGCTCGGCGTCCCGAAGGAGAACCTCGTCTTCGTCTCGGGAATCGGCTGCGCCGCGCGCTTCCCGTACTACATGGAGACCTACGGGATGCACTCGATCCACGGCCGCGCGCCGGCGATCGCGACCGGCCTCGCGACCTCCCGTCCGGACCTGTCCGTCTGGGTGGTGACCGGTGACGGCGACGCCCTCTCGATCGGAGGCAATCACCTAATCCACGCTCTGCGGCGGAACGTGAACATCACGATCCTCCTCTTCAACAACCGGATCTACGGGCTGACGAAGGGGCAGTACTCGCCGACCTCGGAGCTCGGGAAGGTGACGAAGTCGACGCCGCTCGGCTCGGTCGACCAGCCCTTCAACCCCCTGTCGGTCGCCATCGGCGCCGAGGCGACGTTCGTCGCGCGCGCGATCGACACCGACAAGCAGGGCTCGCTCGAGGTGCTCCGGGCCGCCGCGCAGCACCGCGGCGCGGCGTTCGTCGAGATCCTCCAGAACTGCAACATCTACAACGACGGCGCTTTCGACGTCGTCCGCGACGAGAAGGACAACCGCCTCTACCTCCGCGCGGGCGAGGAAGTTCGGTGGGGAGACAAGGGCGTGCGGATGCGCTCCGACGGGACCCTCGAGATCGTCGACGCGTCGGCCGGTGGCCTGCTCCGCCACGACCCGCTCCGCGACGACCCCGGCCTCGCCTTCGCGCTCGCGCGCCTCACGTGGGAGTCGTCGGGGGCCGTCCCGCTCGGCGTGTTCCGCTCGGTGAGCCGCCCGGTCTACGAGGACCTCGTGCACGAGCAGGTGCGCGCCGCGGTCGAGCAGCGCGGAGAGGGCGACCTCACCGCGCTCCTGCACGGCTCGGACACCTGGACGATCGCCTAGCCTGCGAGCGTCCGTTCCGCATGCGCGGAACGGACGCTGCAAACTCCCGAGACCCGCCTGCGTCGGGTCTCGGGCACCCCCCTGACGCGGGCCGTCGGCCTCGCCGACGCCCGTGCGGCGAAGCTCGGACCCCGTGCCTGGAAACCGGGCAGGTTCCTAGCCCGTCTCGACCGCGATCGCCACGCGCCGGCGCCGCAGCCGCAGCGGCGTGACGAAGACCGCGATCACCGCGGCGAAGCCGGCGGCGACCGCCGAGAGCACGAACGCGCTCACGTAGGCGCTCTCCCTCGGGACCGCGGTGCCCGCGAGCGTCTCGGTGGAGAGAATCGCGGCGCCGATCTGGGCGCCCATCACCCCTCCGACGGTCCGCATGACCGTGTTGATCCCGGTTGCCACGCCGGTCTCCGTGACCGCGACGGCTTCCGTGATCAGTGCGGCCATCGCGGCGTACGAGAAACCCACGCCTGCGCTCAGACACGCCATCGAGGCGACGATCTCCCACGGCTCGTCGTGGAACGCCGCGAGCGCCCCCGCGCCGGCCATGATCAGCACCATTCCGATCGCGAGGGGCCACTTCGAGCCCACGCGCCGACCGAGGATCCCGGCGAGCGGCCCGGCGAACAGCATCAGCAGGGATCCCGGAAGCAGGTAGAGGCCGGTGGTCGTCGCGGTGGCGGCGAAGCCGTAGCCGAGTCGCGAGGCGATCGCGTCCGGGAGGTCGCCCGGAGCCTGCACGAAGCCCGGGACGAGGGTGAACGACGCGAACATCGCAAAGCCCGCGATCAGCGCGGTGACGTTCGTGAGCAGCACGGGCCGGTCGCCGAGGACGCGCATGTCGATCAGCGGCTCGTCGACGTTGAGCTCGAGGACGACCCAGGCGATCCCGGAGAGCAGCGCCAGTGCGAACAGGCCGAGCACCGCGGGCGACGTCCAGCCCCAGCCCTCGCCCTCGGAGAGCGCGAGGAGGAACGTCGCGAGCATCGTCGAGAAGAGGATCGCCCCGGGGACGTCCACGCGGGACTGGGAGCGAACCGGCGACTCGGGCACGAAGCGGTGGACGAGGACCATCGCGACCGCGATCGCCGCCGCTCCGACGACGAAGATCCAGCGCCAGCTGACGTTGTCGACGAGGACGCCCGAGAGCACGAGACCGAGCCCGCCGCCGACGCCGAAGACCGCCGAGAGCAGGCCGATCCCGACCTTGACCTGCTCGCCGGGAAACTCGTCCCGGATGATCCCGACGCTGAGCGGGAACACCGCGCCCCCCGCGCCGGAGACGAAGCGCATGGCGATCAGCACCCAGATGCTCGGCGCGACCGCGCAGCCGACGCAGCCGACGAGGAATACGACCAGCGAAGCGACGAGAAGCCGCTCCTTGCCGAATCGGTCGCCGAGCTTTCCGAGGATCGGGGTGAACACCGCGGCAGAGAGCAGGAACGCCGTCAACACCCACGTGACCCAGGTCGTGGACGTGTCGAGCTCGCGCTGGAGCTCCGGCAGCGCCGGGACGACCATCGTCTGCTGGAGCGCGTACGCGGCGGTCGCGAGGGTCAGGATCCCGAGCGTGAGCCCGTAGTGCTGCCGCGCTCCGCTCACCGCGCCAGCCTAGTCACCGGGCCAACGACCCCCGCCCGACAGCGGTCGCCTCGGGCGCCGGCGAAGCCGGCAGCCCGCTTCAGGGGTGTGCCCGCGACCCGGCGCAGCCGGGTCGCGGGAGTTTGCGGCGTCGGTTCCGCGAGAGCGGAA
>DASSVY010000166.1:0-3104 GCA_035705535.1 Gaiella sp.
AACCAGATGCTCATCGTTGCCGGCCCGCTCGTCGGAGCGTCCGGAACGATCCTCACCCGCCTCATGTCGAAGGCGATGAACCGGTCGATCGCGAACGTCCTGTTCGGCGCGTTCGGCGCGGCACCCGCGGGCGGCGCCGAGACCGGCGGCGCGATGCGGGCCGACGATGGGCGGACCGTGCGGGCGACGACGGCCGAGGACGCGGCGACGCTGCTCGCATACGCACGGAACGTGATCATCGTTCCCGGCTACGGGCTCGCGGTCGCACAAGCCCAGCACAACGTGCGCGAGCTCGCCGACCTGCTGGAGTCGCGCGGCGTGAACGTCGTCTACGCGATCCACCCGGTGGCCGGCCGGATGCCGGGCCACATGAACGTGCTCCTCGCCGAGGCCAACGTGCCCTACGAGAAGCTCTTCGACATGGAGCAGATCAACGACGACTTCCAGCGGGCGGACGTCGCGCTCGTGATCGGCGCGAACGACGTGACGAACCCCGCCGCGCGTGACCAGACGTCCAGCCCGATCTACGGGATGCCGATCCTCGACGTCGACAAGGCAGCGAGCGTGATCGTGATGAAGCGCAGCATGAACCCCGGCTTCGCCGGCATCGACAACGAGCTCTACCTCGACCCCCGCACGACGATGCTGTTCGGCGACGCGAAGGACTCCGTCGTCAAGCTGATCGGCGCGGTGAAGGCGCAATGAGCGCGCGGCCGCAGCGAGACGAGCGCGACCGCGGTGCGATCCCGGGCGCCGACGCGCACGTGATTCGCGACGAGGCGGAGTTGCGAAGCATCCTCGGGATGCCGAGCGACCTCGTACGGGCCAAGGTCCGCGACCGGCTCGACCAGCTCACGCGTCAGTTCGTCGAGCGGTCGCCGTTCGTCCTCCTCGCGACCGCTGCCCCGGACGGCAGCTGTGACGTCAGCCCGCGGGGCGATCCGCCGGGCTTCGTGCGCGTTCTCGACGAGCGGACGCTGCTGCTGCCGGAGCGTCCGGGCAACAACCTCGCGGACTCGCTGCGCAACCTCCTCGGCAACGGCCACGTCGGGCTGCTGTTCGTGATCCCCGGCGTCGGCGACACGCTGCGGGTCAACGGCCGTGCGACGCTCGTGACCGATGAGGAGCTCCTTGCCGACTCCGCCGTCGAGGGAAAGGCGCCGCGGCTCGGCCTTCTGGTCGAGATCGACCAGGTCTTCACCCACTGCCCGAAGGCGTTCCTCCGTGCGGCGCTGTGGGATCCGTCCCGGTACGTCGAGCGCTCGGAGCTCCCGTCCCCGGGCGAGATCCACCGCGCCCGCGACCCCGCCTTCGACGCCGACGCATACGACGTGGAGCGGGCCGGGCGCTACTCGCGCCGCGAGGGCTTCTACTAGGCGTGCACGTCCCCGTCCTCTCGCGCGACGCGGTGGTCGCGGCGATCCCTCCCCTCCGCGCGTACGACGCCGTGCTGGACGGATTCGTCCGTCATGCGCGCGGCGAGTGGACGATGCAACCGAAGGTCTACGTCACGAACTACCCCGCCGGCGACTTCCGCGCGATGCCCGCGCTCGGCGGCGGTCATGCCCTGCTCAAGTGGGTCACCTCGTTCCCCGGCAACCCCGCGCGCGGGCTGCCGACCGTGACGGGGGTCGTGCTGCTCTCGAACGCCGAGACCGGCGCGCTCGAGGCAGTGCTCGACGCGGCGGCCGTGACGGCGCTCCGCACCGCGGCCGCAGGGGTGATCGCCGTGGAGACGCTCGGCCGACCGGACGGCTCGACGGCGGTGGTGGGGCTCGGCATCAACGGCGCGGAGACCGCGCGCATGCTGCGGGCGCGAGGGGCGGATCCCGTCGTCTGGGACGTCGACCCGGACCGCCTCGCCGCGACGGCGGAGGCGCTCGGCGTTCGTTCCGCGGAGAGCCTCGAGCAGGCGCTCGCCGCCGATGCGGTCGTGACCGTCACGCCCGGGCGCGAGATCCTCTTCCGCTCGGGCTCGCTCCGGCCGGGCCAGCACGTGTCGCTGATGGGAGCCGACGGACCGGGAAAGGCGGAGGTCGCAGTCGAGGAGCTCGCCCGGGCGAGCGTCTTCTGCGACGACTGGGAGCAGGCGAGCCATGGCGGCGAGCTCGCCGCAGCGGTCGCGGCCGGCGTCCTACGACACGGCGACGTCACCCGGCTCGGGGACGTGCTGGCCGGCGACGCTCGCGGCCGCACCGGAGACGACGAGATCACGCTGTTCGACTCGACCGGCCTTGCGATCCAGGATCTCGCGATCGCGCGCGCTGCCGTCGAGGAGGCGTTGGGTCGCGACCTGCCGACCCTCGAGCTCTAGGCTCAGCTCGAAGAACTAAGGCTCGAGCGGCCAGGGCGACCGCGCCGGCTCGATCGGCGGCCGATTCGCGTACGCCTCGCGCGGCACGCTCGTCGCGACCTCGACCGAGGCTCCATGAGCGGCCGCCGCCGGCTCGACGAGATACTGGATCGTGCTGTCGGGCGCACGGGTGCCCGCCATGAGGATCGCGCACGGCCCGTCTCCGGCGCCGATCGTGATGTGCGCGGTGCCGGGCGGGCAGTGCAGGTAGTCCCAGGGGCCGAGCCGGCGCTCCTGGCCTTCGACGATCGCGATGCACTCGCCCGAGAGGACGAGGAAGCCCTCCTGGTTGGACTCGGCGTGGTAGAAGCCCGGCGTCTCGCCCGGCCAGAGGACGTGCACGCCGATGCCGAGGAGCGGCGAGCGCGACGAGGGCGACTCGAAGCTGCACCACGTGCCCCCGCCGTCGACGCGGTCCCAGCCGAGCTCCGCGAGGTTCAAGACGAACCACCCGTCGTCCGCGGGTACCACGCCCGCCTCCGTGCGCTCGAGCTTCGCCTCGTCGGGCATCGCGCCACCCTAGCCGGGTTCCTCAGCTGCCGAGGAGCCGTGCGGGCTCGAACAGGTCGAGAAGTGGGTCGCGGTCACCGGTGATCGCCCTGGCGACGAGCCGGCCGCACCCGAACCCGAGGACGTTGCCGTGCCCCGAGTAGCCGGCTGCGAGCCACGTCCCGTCCCGGTCCGGTAGCCGGCCGACGACGGGGAGGAAGTCCAGGACGAGACCGAAGATGCCCGCCCAGCGGTAGTCCAC
>DASSVY010000167.1:0-12721 GCA_035705535.1 Gaiella sp.
TCAGGGGAGAGCTACAGAGGAGGCTTCGCGTATGAGACGCACTGCTGCGCTGGTCCTCGCGGCCATCGCCGTGTCGCTGGCAACGGTCGGGGCGGCCTGGGCGATCACAGGCGGCGAGCCCGACGGCAACGGCCATCCGAACGTGGCCATGATCGTCTTCTACCAGCCTGACGGCCGTTTCCGCTGCTCGGCGACGCTCGTCTCGCCGACGGTACTCGTCACGGCCGCACACTGCACCGACGGGGTGCGTGGCAAGACGCTCGTCACCTTCGAGAGCGTCGCGCCGACTGCGCCTCGCGCAGCCGACGATGCGGGCGACGGCATCTCGGCGACCGGCTACACGTACGCGCCGGGCACGGCACCGGCACCCTGGCTGACCGGGACGCCACACGCCCACCCGCTGTGGGCCGGGAAGCTGCAGCTGAACAACCTCCACGACGTCGGCGTGGTGGTGCTCGACCAGCCGTACACGGCGACCCCCGCGACGCTGCCGCCGGAGAACTACCTCGACGGTCTCTCGAGCGGCCGCGGCGGGCTCAACAAGGAAACGTTCACCGTCGTCGGCTACGGCATCTTCTTCGAGAAGCCGAGCGAGGGTCCGCAGAAGCCGACCGAGGTCTCCGATCGCACACGACGCGTTACGACGGCGGTCGGTCAGAACGTCTCGTCGCAGACGCTGAAGCTCGCGGAGAACGAGAAGGACTCGCGGGCGGGCGGCGGGAGCTGCTTCGGCGACTCGGGCGGCCCCGTGTTCCACAACGGCCTCATCGTCGGCGACACGAGCTTCGGCGCGAGCCAGTTCTGCCGAAGTGCCGGCGGCTACTACCGCCTCGACACCGCGGACGCGCGGTCGTTCCTCGCGAACTACGTCGCCGTCCCCTGAAGCTCGCTCGCGAGGCGGGATTCCGCGGGAGCGGAATCCCGCCGCTCCACCCCCGCCTGCGGCGGGGCACACCCCTGAACGCGCCCGCTGTCGCGGTCGCGACAAGGCAGTAGGCGACGCCCTCAGCCCAACAGCCGCACTTCCTCACGGCGCTCTCGGGCGAAGAAGTGCATGCCGTCGGTGAAGCGCACCCAGTTGCAGCGCATGCACATGACAAGCGAGTGCGTGCGCGCCGAGTCCGCCCCGAAGCGCACGCCACGGAGCAGGTCGCCGTTCGTCACCCCGGTAGCGGCGACGATCACGTCCCCGCGGGCGAGGTCCTCCTCCGTGAACACGTGCGAGACGTCCTCGATGCCCACGGCCCGCGCCTCCTCGATCTGCGTGCGCGTCGTCGGCCAGAGCTGTGCCTGCATCCCGCCGCCGAGGCAGCGGAGGGCCGCGGCCGTGAGCACGGCCTGCCGGGTCCCTCCGATCCCGATCGCGAGGTGGTCGTTCGTGCCGCGAATCGCGGCCGAGATCGAAGCGGTCACCGTCCCGTCGCCGATCAGCTTGATCCGCGTCCCGGCGCCACGCAGCTCCTCGATCAGGTCGTGGTGACGGGGCCGATCGAGTACGAGCGCGGTGATGTCGAGCGGCTGACGGCCGAAGCTCTCTGCCACCTGGAGGACGTTGTCGGCCACGGGGCGGTTGAGGTCGATCACCGACCGCGCGCGGGGGCCGACGGCGATCGAGCGCATGTACATGTCGGGCAGGTGACGCAGGGCGCCCTCGGATGCCGCGGCGAGCATCGCCATCGCGCCGACGCCGCCACGCGCGACGACGCCCCGACCCTCGATCGGGTCGAGGGCGAGATCGACGCGGTCGCCGCCGGCGCCCACGCGCCCGTCGGGTGAGAGCGCGTCCCCGGCGCGGGCGCCGATCACGACCCGGCCGTCGATCGGCAGCTCGTCGAGCGCCGCGCGCATCCCGCTCGCGGCCGCCTCCTCGGCCGCCTCCTCGTCGGCGCGGCCGAGCCAACGGGCGCCTGCGAGCGCCGCCCACTCGGTCGCGCGCGAGTACCGCGTGCAGATGCAGTCGGCCACAGCCCCAGCCTAGGCGCGCACGAGGCGATCGGCCGTCGAGAGGACGAGGTCGAGCACCTCGCCCATCGCCTGGTCGAGCGTCGCGTTGCGGATCACCGGCACGTCGAACCGCTGTGCGCGCTCGACGAGCGCGTCCTGGATCCGCCGGATCTCGGGCATCCCGTCGAGGTACTTCTCCAGCGGACGAAGGCCCTCGGTCGCGTGGTCGCGCACCCAGAAGTGGCTGCGATGGAGATCCTCGTCCTCGATCGCGATCACGCACTGCACGACGATCGCGCCGGGGCGATCGACGTCGACCATCCCCGGGACGAGGTGGACGCCTTCCAGCACCATCGACCAGCCCTCGGCGAGCGAGCGGTCGATCGCGGCCTCGACGCCGACGAGCACGTTCCGCGTCTGGTCGAGGAAGCCGAGCAGATTGGCATCGCCTGCTTCCTCCTCCTCTGCCTTCGTCAGGCCGAGACCCGCCTCGAAGCTCGAGTAGTGGACGGCGGGCATGAACGCGGGCGAGAAGTACGCGCGCAATGTCTGCCGGATGAAGTCGGTCGACGTGACGCGCGTGATCCCGAGCCTGTGCGCTGCCTCCGTCGCGATCGTCGACTTCCCCGTCCCGGTCGCGCCGCCGACCAAGAGGACGATCGGGACGTCGAGCTGCCTGAGCGCGTGAAGCTTCCGGAGGCGCCGCATCGTGCGCGCGCCCTCGGCCTCACCCAGCACCTCGGCGGCGAGCTCTGCGAGCCTGTCGAGGTCGAGGCGATCCGTCTCGCGCTCCGCCATGTCGGCGTCTGCGCGGACGGCGAGCTCGTAGGAGCGGGTCGCTCCGAGGCCGGTCGCGGCCAGCGCACGGGAGAGCAGGCCCTTCGACCACGGCGGGCCCTCGTCCCCGCCGAGCGGCAGCGGCGCGAGGTACCGACGCTCGCTCACGCGCGCCCCTGGCCGGCGTCGGCTCCCGCCGGGCGGAGCCCGGCTCCGCCGGCGTCTGCCGTCGCTCGCGGCACGGTGCCTTTCGGGCCCGTACCTCTCGTGCTGTGTCCTCCGGCCCCGCACCGCGAGCGACGACCCAGGAACGCGCGGGCGTCGGGGGTCGACACAGGACGTCTCACGGGACCGCCACCGCGGCCAGGGCCGTCGTCTCGGCTGCGAGCCGCGCGATTTCGGCGTCGAGGTCGGGCTCGCCGTCGAGCGGAAGAACGTCGGTCGCCGCGATCACGACTCGCGCCCCACGGCGTACTGCCTCCTCCACCACGACGTCGACCGCGGCCGCCTTGAGCTCGACGACGAAGACGGCTGCCTCGACGGCGCGCAGCTCGTCGCGCAGCCGGGCGCGATCCGAGAGGGCGCCGGAGACGTGTGCCACGCGTGCGTCGTGACGGTCCTCGAGGTGCGCCGCGAGCGCTGCATGGCTTGTCGTCGGGGCGGTGCAGAAGAACGCGACGCGCTCTCCCGCGATCGGCTCCAGAGGTCTCGGCCGGAGCACGGCGCGGAGCACCGGCGTTCCCGGCCTGACACGGTCGCGCAGCGCCGTCGCGAGCGCGGCGTGAGGTGCATCGGCCTCGGCCATCGTCACGAGAACGAGGTGCGAGATCAGCGCGCGGTAGCCGTTCAGGTAGCCCGCCGCGACGTCGACCGGCTGCGCCGCGGATGCCACGAGGAGCCGGCGACCGGCCTCGACTGGCGGGAGCGCCGCGCCGCTGCCGTCGAGGATCAGGATCTCCGGGTCGAGCGAGGCGGCGAGCGAGACCCCTTCGAGGACGTTCGACACGCCCACGGCTCCGGCGAGCCCGCCGCCGCACCGGCGACAGCCCACTGTCGGCACGGCCGCGGCGATCGCCGTCTCGAGGTGGTCCGACGCGGCATGCCGGCCGGACCGCGACAGCGCGAGCAGGGACTCGACGGTCGGAGGAACGGTGACGATCTCCGGCTCCGGCGGTCCGCCCCGGCCCATCGCGACCACGACCGGCGTGCCGGTCGCGGCCAGCCGCCGCGCGACATGGCCCGTGACCGCCGTCTTGCCCACCCGCTTCCCCGTACCGATCACGGCGAGCGCGGGCAGGGTGATCGGCGCGAAGCGCGGAGGCTCGAAGCGGAAGTCGGGCCCCTCGTAGGGCACGCCCAGCGCGAGCACCCGACTGGCGAGTGCGAAGCGGTCGGGTGGAGAGAGCACCGGCTCGTCCGACAGGTCGATCACGACCTCGGGCGCATGCTCGAGCACAGCCGACTCGACCGAGGGCTCGAGCGGGACGCCGTAGTCCTCGCCACCGCGAAGCTTCTCGATCCCGCCGACGAGCACCGCAGCCACGACAAGGTCGTCGAGCTCCTCGAGCGCCTGACGGACGACGGGCGGATAGTGCTCGCCGTCGACGATCGCGACCGCGCGCCTCATCCTCTCGTCGTCACCTCCCGCTCGATCTTCCCGGTGTACTTCTCGTACTCGAACGTCTCGGTGGAGAACTGGATGATGCGCTCCTCCCCGTGGAACGGGTGACGGCGCGAGATCGAGACGTGGGTGCCGTTGATCTCGACGACGTTGTAACAGGGTCTGGTGTTCCCGCGAAGACGGAGCGACGAAACGGTGCCGGTGGTCACGACGAAGAGGTTCTCGAGCCGCCACGCGTAGGGGACGTGCTTGTGCCCCGAGAGCACGAGGTGGACGCGCGAGCGCTGGAGACACTCGATCGCGTCTCCGGCGTCGTACACGACGTTTCGCTCCCGACCGGTTCCGGGAACCGGGAGCAGGTGGTGGTGGAGGACGAAGATGCGGAGCGAGGACGGCTCGCTCGAAAACTCCTGCTCGATCCACGGGTAGCGCCCGCGGCCGATCTGCCCGTGGTCGAGGTCGGGCTCGGAGGAATCCACGGCGACGACGGTGACGCCATCTTTCCGGAGCACCGAATTGCGCTCTCCGAACAGCTCCTCGAAGTGGACGTACCCCACGTTTCGCGAATCGTGGTTCCCCGGGATCACGACGAAGGAGTCACAGTCGATCCGCTCGAGGTACGAGCGTGCCACCTGGTACTCGTGCTTGAAGCCGAAGGTCGTCAGGTCTCCCGAGCAGATCACCATGTCCGGCTGGAACTCGTTGACCTCGGAAATCGCCCGTTCCAGGAGATTCGCCTCGAAGTACGGGCCTCCGCAGTGGAGGTCCGAGAGGTGGGCGATGCGGAACCGGCGCTCCCCGTCGGCCATCGACCGCAGTCTAGTTCCCGCTCGCCAGGCAGGAATCCGCGGGAGCGGATTCCTGCGGCTTGATCTCCGCCTGCGGCGGAGCAAACCCCTGAAGGCGCCCGCTTCGCGGTCGCAGCACTCGTCTAACTGCCGGAGTCGGTCGACCGTTGACGCGACGTCCGAGGCGGTCGCTACCCTCGGGACGGTGCGGGAGACGCCCACGGAAACCGCCCGGTTCCAGGCATATCGTGGCTCGGAGCCGCCGCGCTTCGTCAACGGCGCAGAGCGTGAATGCGCAGCGATCCTCGACTGGTACGGGATTCCGTGGGAGTACGAGCCCAGGTCATTCGTCCTCCGACGCGACGCCGAAGGGCGCGTCACGAGCGCGTTCACGCCCGACTTCTACCTGCCGGAGCAGAATCTCTACATCGAGGTCACGGTGATGAAGCAGTCGCTCGTGACCCGCAAGAACCGCAAGCTGCGCGAGGTGCGACGGCTGTATCCGGACGTCAAGGTGAAGCTCTTCTACCGGCGCGACATCGAGCGCCTCGCGCAGCGGTACAGGCTGCGGATCGCCTCGTGACCCAGGCCGAGCGGCTCCGCGCCGAAGGACACCCGATCGGAGACGTCTACCTCGGCCGCGACGAGATCGCATCTCGCGTCGAGGAGCTCGGCCGCGAGCTGGCCTTGGCCTACGCCGGCCGCCTGCCGCTCCTCGTCGCGCCGCTCAAGTCGAGCGCCGTCTTCCTGGCGGACCTCTCGCGCGCGCGCGAGGGCGACCACGAGCTCGACGTGATCGAGCTCGCACCGTACGGCAGCGGCCGTGAGGGCGGTGGCGTACGCCTGCTCAAGGACCTCGACCGGCCGCTCGCGGGTCGACACGTCGTGCTCGTCGAGGACGTCGTCGACACGGGCCTCACCCTCGGCTTCCTCACGCGCTGTTTCGCCGAGCGCGGGCCGGCGAGCCTCGCCGCCGTGACGCTGCTCGACCGCCCGTACCGGCGCCTCGTCGACGACATCCCGCTCCACCACGTCGGGTTCACCGTGCCCGACGAGCTGTTCGCGGGGTACGGGCTCGGGCTCGACGAGCGCTGGCGGGCGCTTCCCGACCTCCACGTCGTCGTCGCGGACGAGCTCCCGGCCGCGATCGACGCAGCCTAGAGACGAAGCGCGACGTCCTCGGGCTCGGGCCCGATTCGCCCTGCGGCGCGCGCCCCGAGCAGTGTCGCGAACTCGTCGCCTGGGAGGGGCTGCGAGAAATGGAACCCCTGGGCGTACCCACAGCCCAGGGCGCGCAGCGCGTCGACCTGGGCGCCGTCCTCGACGCCCTCGGCGATCGTCTGCATCCCGAGGTGCTGCGCGAGTTGCACGATCGCCTTCGCGAGCGCCGGCTCCTCCGGGTGACGCCCCAGCTCCGAGACGAACGCGCGGTGCACCTTGAGGATCTCGATCGGGTAGCGCTGGAGGTACCCGAGCGAGGAGTAGCCGGTGCCGAAGTCGTCGATCGCCAGCCGGATCCCGAGCTCGCGGAGCTCCTCGAGCCGCCGGACCGCCTGGTCGGGATCCTCGACGAGCGAGCTCTCCGTCAGCTCGAGCACGACGCGCTCGGGCGAGAGGCCGTGCTCCGTGAGGATCTCGGCGACCTCACCGACGAATGTGCGGTCCTGCAGCTGGCGCGCGGAGACGTTGACGCTGAGCGTCAGCGGGCCGAGCTCCGGGAAGCGGCGCCCCCAGTCGACGGCCTGTGCACAGGCCGTTCGGAGCACCCACCGACCGATCGGGACGATGAGGCCCATCTCCTCGGCGAGGGGAATGAAGTCGAGCGGCGGGATCAGCCCGCGCTCGGCGTGCTCCCAGCGCAAGAGCGCTTCCGCGCCGGCGATCGACTCGTCCGCGAGCTTCACATACGGCTGGTAGTGGACGTGGAGCTCGCCGCGCTCGAGCGCGTGGCGGAGGTCCGCCTTGAGCTCCATCCGCTTGACGACGGCGTGGCGCATGTGCGGCTCGAAGACCTGGAAACCGCCCTTCCCGCGTGCCTTCGCCTCGTACATCGCGACGTCGGCGTCTCGCATCAGGTCGTCGGGGCGCGCGTCCGGTGTCTGGCCGAGGGAGATCCCGATGCTCGCGCGCACCGCGATCTCCATCTCCTCGATCTCGAACGGCGCCTCCAGCCGCGCGCCGACTCGCTTCGCGACCGCGACTGCGGCCCGTTCGTCGTCGAGGTCGTCGAGGAGGATCGCGAACTCGTCCCCCGCGAGGCGGGCGAGCGTGTCGCCGGGGCGCACGCATGATCGAAGCCGTGCGGCGACGGCGATGAGCAGCTCGTCGCCGGCCGCGTGCCCGAGGCTGTCGTTGACGGTCTTGAAGTCGTCGAGGTCGAGCAGCAGCACGGCGACCGTCTCGGTGCTCGAGTCGCCGCGCCGCACGAGCGCCGCCGCGACGCGCTCTGTGAAGAGCGCGCGGTTGGCGAGGTCCGTGAGCGGGTCGTGGAACGCCTGGTGCGTGACCTGCTCGAGCGCCTTCCGGTCGGACGTGTCGCGGACGAACGCGTTGACCCGCTGCGTCCCCTGGCTCAGAGTCATCCACACGCTCAGCTCGACCGGAAACTCGACCCCGTCCCGTCGCATCGCGTTGACCTCGAGCGTCCGGCTCACGATCGGGCCGCCACCCGTGCGGACGAACCGCGCGAAGCCGCGAACGTGTGCATCGCGGGATCCCTCGGGAACGACCGTCGTGACGAGGGGGAGCCCGATCGCCTCGTCCCGCGTCCAGCCGAAGGTGTCCTCGGCCTTCCGGTTCCATTCGACGATGCGGCCCTCCGTGTCCACGCTGACGAACGCGTCGCTCGCCGTCTCGATCACCGCCCGGAACCGTTCCTCGCTCGCGCGCAGCGCCTCCTCGATCGCGCGCCGTTCCGTGATGTCGGTGAGGACGCCGCTCCAGACCAGCTCACCGTTCTCGGTGGCGACGATTGCGGCCGCGTCGCGCACCCACCGGCTCTCGCCGGACCGGGTCAGAAGCCGGTACTCGGACTCGTAGACCTGACCGGGCGTGTAGGACTGGATGTCCTGCTCCTCGGCGAGCACGCGCTCGCGGTCGTCTGGATGGAGGTGGCGCGCCCAGAGGCCAGGGTCGGAAACCCACTCGGAGACGCTGTAGCCGAGGATCTCCTCGATCTGGGGGCTGACGTACGTCCACCGCCCGTCGGGGCCGAGCTCGGAGATGTAGATGATCCCCGGCGCGCCGGTGACGATCGTGTTGAGCCGCTCGTCCGAGCGACGCAGCTGGTCGAGCGCATGATTGCGACCGCCGAGCCGCTGGAAGGAGCTCCGGAGGGCCGCCAGTCGGGATCGGCGCGAAGGGGAGGTCGCCGCGCGCGCCACACCTCTTCATCGGATACGGAGGGGGTCTGCTTGAGCCGATCGTCTCGAGGTCGGCGCTGCTCAGAGGTAGCCGAGCGGGTCGACCGGCGAGCCGTTCACCCGTACCTCGAAGTGAACGTGCGGTCCGGTCGAGTGCCCAGTCGAGCCCGAATACGCGATCACCTGACCCACGGAGACGGACTGGCCGACCGACGAGGCGAGTGACGAGTTGTGGCCGTACGCGGTCGAGAGGCCGCCTCCGTGGTCGATCACGACGAGGTTGCCGTATCCCTCCATCCAGCCTGCGTAGATCACCGTGCCCCCGGCCGCCGCATGGACGGGCGTCCCGGTGCCGACGGCGATGTCGATGCCTTCGTGCATCCGGCCCCAGCGCGAGCCAAAGGGGCTCGTGACCGGTCCCGAGACGGGCCACGAGAGCCGGCCGCTACCCGAGACGGCGGGTGCGCTCGAGCTCGACGTCTGCTGCTGCGCGACGCGGATGCGCGCGGCGAGCGCTTCGCTCTGCGCCTCGAGATCCTCGATCTCCGCGAGCACGTCGCTCCGATCCGACTGGATCGAGGCAAGCGTCGAGCGCTTCTCGCGCTGGGCGGCTGCAAGCGCGTCCCGGCTCGCGACGAGGCGCGAGACGAGGCCCCGCTGCTCGTCGGTCGCCGACTCTGCCGCCGCCTCGATGCGAACGGCCTCCGAGCGGGCGACCTTTGTCCGCCGTCGCGCGTCGGCGAGACCGTCGCGCGCGTGCTTCACCCGCGCGGCGATGTGCTCGTCCTGACGGCCGATGCGGCCGAGCAGATCGAGGTTGTCGATGAGGTCGGCGAACGATGCCGTGCCGAGCACGAACGAGAGCGCGTCGGGCCCGTCCGTCATGTACAGGTCGCGCACGCGTCGCTCGAGCCGCCGGAGCGCGATGTCGTACTGGCCGCGCAGCCGTGTCAGCCGCGTTGTCTGCACGGCGATCGTCCGCTCGAGCGACGCGAGACGGGTGCGGGCGGTCGCGAGCGTCCCCTCGAGCACCGCGAGCCTCGCCTGCTGGGCCTCCACGCCGGACTGCAGGTCGCGCACCTGCTCGGCGACGTCGCTCAGCTGGCTCGTCAGGACGCCGGCCTGGCGCTGCTGCTCGACCTCCTTCTCGCGCAGGCCGCCGATGCGGCTGTCGACGCGCGCCTTGTCGGTGCCTGGATCGCCGACAGCGGCTCCTGCGGCGAGAAGGGATACGAGGGCCACGGCTGCGGCAGCGACGAGGCCCGCGCGACGACCCATCAGTCGATCTTCGCCTCCGCGTCGGAAGTCCCTGCCCCCGGTGGGCCTCCACCGAGGCGGTCGAGCGTCCGGAGGGCCTCCGCGGCGTCGCGCCGGAGGCTGCCGACGACCGCGCGGTAGTCCTCGTCGGAGATTCGTTTCGCGCGGTGGT
This sequence comes from Gaiella sp., assembly GCA_035705535.1. Taxonomy (GTDB): domain Bacteria; phylum Actinomycetota; class Thermoleophilia; order Gaiellales; family Gaiellaceae; genus Gaiella. The sequence goes on from DASSVY010000167.1 coordinate 9,922, forward strand.
CAGCCTCGAGCTCCTGCAGCGCCGCGAGCGCGCGGTCGCGCTCCTCCTCGGCCTCGAGCAGGCGGCGCTCGGCAGGATCGAGCTCGTGCAGGGCGTCCGAGGCAGGCGCCGGCTCGCGGAGAAACGGCAGCGCGACGACGACGACGACGGCGACGGCGAGCGCCGCCGCGAGCAGGACCCACGTCACGTGGTCGCAGGCGTGTCCGAGCGCTCCCGCGCGCTCGCGTACCGCGTTGCGAGGCGCCGCTCCTCGCGTGCGTCGGGCCACAGCGTGATCACCGAGCCGAGCAGGAAGACGAGCCCGGCGAGCCAGATGAGGTTGACGAGCGGCTTCACGAAGACACGGAAGAACACCGTGCCGTCGTCGTTCACCTGTTCGGCGATCACGAAGAGATCCTCCCCGGTCAGGTAGTCCGTGCGGATCCCGACCTCGTTCGAGACCTGCTGCTCGACGCTGTACGCGTTCTTCCCGGCCTTGACCGTGCCGAGGTCCTTTCCGCCGCGGCGCACGTCGAGCAGGGCTCGCACCTCCGTGGCGTTCGCGCCCTCGTGCTCGCCGAGCGAGCGGTAGGTCAGCGAATACCCGCCGACGTCGAGCGATTGGCCCCTTGCGAGCCGCCCCTCGGTGACGGAGTCGTACGCGCTCGATCCGGCGATGCCGATCGCGAGGAGGACGATCGAGGCGTGCACGACGTAGCCGCCGTAGCGCCTCCGGTTCCGCCCGATCAGGCGGCCGAGCGCGGTCGGCACGGGCTCGCCGGTGAGCGCGCGCCGAGCGGCCGTGCCGCGGGCGAACTCGTGGACGATTGTCGCGAGCACGAACGCCGAGAACGTGTACGCGACGAGCCCCGGGGTCGAGCTGCCCGCGCCGAGCGCGATGAGGGCGACGCCGGTCGCGAGCGCGACTGCGGCCGGCCAGGCGAACGTCTTCGTGAGGCCCCTGAGCGACGCGCGCCGCCAGGCGACGAGCGGCCCGATCCCCATCAGGAGCAGGAGCGGAAGCCCGAAGATCCGGAGGAAGAAGTCGAAGTACGGCCGGCCGACGACCATGGTCTCGCCGCGAACGGCCTCGGAGACCATCGGCCACGCGGTTCCCCAGAGAATCGTCAGGCACAACGCGACGAGCAGCAGGTTGTTGTAGAGGAACGCCGCCTCTCGCGAGACGAGCGACTCGAGCTTGGCGGTCGTCCGCAGCTGCGGGAGCCGAAGCCAGATCATCCCGACGGCGAACACGACCGCGACGACGATGAAGCCCAGGAACCACGGGCCGATCGAGCTCTTCGTGAACGAATGGATCGAGGTGACGACCCCCGAACGCGTGAGGAAGGTGCCGAAGAGCGACAGGCAGAACGCGAGGCTGACGAGCGTCACGTTCCAGACGCGCAGCATCCCCCGCTTCTCCTGGATCATCACCGAGTGCAGGAACGCGGTCGCGGCGAGCCAGGGCATCAGCGCGGCGTTCTCGACGGGATCCCAGGCGTAGTAGCCGCCCCAACCGACCTCGACGTACGCCCAGTGCGCCCCGAGCAGCTGGCCGACCCCGAGCGCGGTCCACGCGACGATCGTCCAGCGCCTCGTTGCCACGATCCAGCGCTCGTCGGTCCGACCAGAGAGCAGGGCGCCCATCGCGAACGCGAACGGCACCGCGAGCCCCACGTAGCCGAGGTACAGCGCGACCGGGTGGACCACCATGTAGGGGTTCTGGAGGCTCGGGTTGAGGCCGCTCCCGTCGGCCGGCGCCGGGATCACGTCGAACGGGCTCGAGACGGCGACGAGGAGCCAGGCGAACCCGACGGCGATCCCGCCGAGCACCGGAGTCACCCAGACGACGAGGTCTCGCGCGCGCTTGCGGGCGAGCCACACCGCGGCGGCCGCGTACCCGTTCAGCACCAGCAGCCACAGGAGCAGCGACCCCTCCTGGCCGCCCCAGAAGGCGGAGAGCTTGTACGGCGTCGGCAGCGCCCTGCTCGAGTGCCCCGCGACGTACGCGAGCGAGAAGTCGTCGCGGACGAACCCGACCACGAGGACGAGGGCCGCGACGAGCGTCGAGAAGAACGACGCGATCAGCGCGTTCCGGGCCGACTGCGCGAGGCGCCGTCGCCCACGCCATGCCGCGTAGCCGCCAACGACGAGCGCGTAGGCGGAAAGCCCGAGAGTGAGGATCAGAGCCGCGCGGCCGAGCTCAGCCACGGCTCAGGCGGTGTCGGCGGCCTGGTACTTCGACGGGCACTTCGTGATCATCGTCCCCGGCTTCGAGACGAAGACGCCGTCGGGACGCTGCGTGCCGGTCACGACGAGGTCACGGCCCGTGCGGAACATGTCGGGCACCGATCCCCTGTAGAGCACGGTCACCCGGTGACCGGGCTTGTGGATGTCCGTGAGCACGAAACGCAGCCCGGCGCCATGGGCATCGCCTGTCGGCGTCCCCACGACGCGGCCGGCGAGTGCGACCTCGCCCGTCTTCGCGGCGAGCTCGCTCGGCGAGACCGACGGCGTGCCGCCGCCCGCGAGGGAGGTGTAGAGGAGGAAGATCGCGAGCACCGCCGCGACGGAGAGGGCGATCACGAGACGGGCAGGCGAAGACTTCCGCGCCACGCAGACAGTCTAGAGACGATGAGCCGAGGGCCGCGGGAGTGCCGTCAGCCGCGCGCGGCGTCGCGCTCGCGGCGGCGGGGCACGTCGTAGCCGTGCTCGAGGCAGAGCGAGCCGGGTGCGTCTTCGGTCAGCGCGTCGCAGTACCCCTTGCCGTAGGCCGCCCGCATGAAGGCCGAGACGACTTCCAGGTTCCACTCGGACACGT
>DASSVY010000168.1:0-7967 GCA_035705535.1 Gaiella sp.
GTCGCAGCCGAGGACGGCGTCACGGTCGCGCTCGACACCCATGTCGACGAGGAGCTTGACCGCGAGCGCCGCGTCTACGAGCTGATCCGGCACGTCAACGCGCTCCGCAAGCAGTCCGGGTTGGAGCTGTCGGACCGGATCTCGTTGACGATCCCCTCACGGGACGCGGATCTCCTCGTGCACGCCGACTGGATCCGCTCGGAAACGCTGGCCACCTCGCTCGAGGCCGGCGCCGACGACGTGACGACGATCGCGAAGCGCTGAGCTACTCGGGGCGCGCGGCGGCGAGCTCGAGCTCGCGGCGGAGCTCGACGGGAAGCCGGAAGGTGACGTCCTCGTCGACCATGCGGAAGGGCTGGACGTCGTCGACGCCTCGCGCGCGGAACCAGTCGCACACGCGCGTCACGAGGCGCTCGGGCGCCGACGCGCCGGACGTGATGCCCACGGTCTCGGCGCCTGCGAGCCAGCTCTCGTCGATCTCGCTCTCGTCGTCGATGAGGTGCGCGGGCACGCCGGCGGCTCGTGCGACGTCGACCAGGCGGTTCGAGTTCGACGAGTTCCGCGAGCCGATCACGAGGAGGACGTCGATGTGCGCAAGGAGGTCCTTCACCGCCCACTGGCGGTTGGAGGTGGCATAGCAGATGTCTTCCTTCTTCGGCCCGACGACCTGCGGGAAGCGGCGGCGCAGGGTCGCGATGATCTCCGCCGTCTCGTCGACCGACAGCGTCGTCTGGGTCACGTAGGCGAGGCGCGCGTCGGCCGGAAGCTCGAGCGCCTCGGCCTCTCCGACGTCCTGCACGAGGATCGTCGAGTCGGGCGCCTCGCCCATCGTGCCGACGACCTCCTCGTGCCCGGCGTGGCCGATCAGCAGCACGGTGTAGCCGGAGGCCGCGTAGCGCTTCGCCTGGACGTGGACCTTCGTGACGAGCGGGCAGGTCGCGTCGATCACGTCGTGGGCGAGCGCTGCGGAGTTCCCGTGCACCGAGGGGGCGACGCCGTGCGCCGAGTAGACGACCGTGGCGCCGCGCGGCGCGTCGCGCTCGTCGTCGACGAAGATCGCGCCGCGCGCCTCGAGGTCGCGGACGACGTGGAGGTTGTGGACGATCTGCTTCCGGACGTAGACCGGCGCGCCGTAGTGCTCGAGCGCGCGCTCGACGGTCTCGACGGCACGCTCGACGCCCGCGCAGTACCCGCGGGGCGAGGCGAGGAGGACGCGCCGGACGCTCACGCGCGCCCCTGGTCGGCGTCGGCTCCCGCCGGGCGGAGCCCGGCTCCGCCGGCGTCTGCCGTCGCTCGCCGCACGGCGCCTTCCGGGCCCGTACCTCTCGTACTGTGCCCTCCGGCCCCGCACCGCGACCGGCGGCCCAGGAACGCGCGGGCGTCGGAGGTCGACACAGAACGTCTCACGCCGCGAAGCGTACTGCCCGCTCCGTCAGCGAGAGGTTTGCGCCAGCACGATGCCGGTGAGGACGATCGCCCCGCCGGCCAGCTGCGCGGCGGAGAGCGTCTCCTCGAGCCACACCCAGGCGACGATCGACGCGAGCACGACCTCGACCATCGCGACGATCGAGACGCGCGTCGCCGGCAGGTGGTGGAGCGCTCCGAGGGAGAGGGCGAACGGGATGATCGTCCCCAGGACGATCATCCAGAGCGAGAGGAGCCAGACCGGCGCGGTGGTCGACGCGAACGTGCCCTGGAGCGATACCGACTGCCAGAGCTGGTCGAACGGGAAGCCCCACCACGGCTGCACGACGGCCCAGAACGCCGCCGCGACGCCGAGCGAGATGCACGTGAGCGAGAGGGCGTCACGCCGGCCCGTCGCGTGCTCGCCGACGAGGAAGTAGGTCGCGAGCGCGCCCGCCGCGAGGAGCCCGGCGGCGACCCCGATCGTGTCGAGCCGGGCGTCCTCCCAGACCTCCGCGACGAGAGTGAGCCCTGCGAGGGCGAGCGCGAGGGCCGCCCACACGCGACGGCGGACGTGCTCGTGCCACATCACCCGGGCCCAGAGCGCGACGAGCACCGGCGCGGTGAACTCGAGCAGCAGGCCGATCCCGATCGGGAGGCGCTCGATCGCCACGAAGTAGAGCCAGGTGACGAGCGCGAAGCCGACGACACCGTAGAACAGCAGCAGGCCCAGCTCGTCGCGGCGGATCCGGAGGCGGCGCGGCGACGTCAGCCCGATGAACACCGCGAGGCCCACGAACGCGCCCGTCGCGCGCAGCTCCGTGAGCCGCAGGCTCGTTATGTCGGCCGAGGTGAGGATCACCTTGGAGACCGTCCCGTTGATCGCGAAGAGGCCCGCCGCCGCGGTCGCCATCGCGTAGCCGAGCCTGGGGTGCCGCGTGGCGACGAAGGGCTCGTCGTGGAGGACGATCTCCGTCACCGCGCGAGGCTATCCGCGCCGTGCGGCCGCGCCGGAGGGGAACCGTGCTCCGCGGGCCGTAGACTTCCGCCACACGGGGTGTAGCTCAGCCTGGTAGAGCGCCCGCTTTGGGAGCGGGAGGTCGCCGGTTCGGATCCGGCCACCCCGACTCGTGCGGACGGTGCTGGTCAGCGCGGCTGTGGCCTGCGCACTCCTCCTGGCGGCGCCCTCGCAGTCGCAGGTCGGCGCGGCGCCTCCCTTCCAGGGCTCGGTGACGCCGCTCCCCGCGTCGCTCAGAGAGACGATGACGGGCCTCTCGTGGCATCGCGGGTGCCCGGTCGGGTTCGACGAGCTGCGCCTCGTGCGCGCACGTCACTGGGGCTTCGACGGTCGCGTGTACACCGGCCGGCTCGTCGTCGCGAGCGACCTGGCACGCCCGGTGCTCGGCGTGCTCCGTCGCCTCTATGCTGCGCGCTTCCCGATCCGCCGCATGGTCCCCGTCGACGCCTATGGTGCGAGCGACTTTCGCTCGATCGAGGCAGACAACACGTCGGGCTTCAACTGCCGCTACGTCGACGGCACGACGCGCTGGTCGGAGCACTCGTACGGCCGTGCGATCGACCTGAACCCGATCGAGAATCCCTACGTGACCGCCGCCGGCACGACCTCGCATCGGGCGAGCCGTCCCTACCTCCGGCGGACGCGATACCGGCCGGGCATGGCGGTCGCGGGCGGAGTCGCGGTGCGCGTGTTCGAGGCGGCGGGCTGGGGCTGGGGCGGTCGCTGGTCCGGCGACCGCGACTACCAGCACTTCTCCGCCAGCGGGCGGTAGCAAGAGTCCCGAAGAAGACGGAGAAGCGGGCGACCGGGCTCGAACCGGCGACATTCAGCTTGGAAGGCTGACGCTCTACCAACTGAGCTACACCCGCGCGCGACGTAGCGTAGCGCCGTGACTCCCGGGGCATGGTCGTGGAACGCGGAGGCGGTCGTTCCGCTGGCGCTCGCGGGTTGGTATCTCGCCGCCACCCGCGACGGCCGTGAGCCGCTCCGGATGATCTCGTTCCTTGCCGGCTGCGCGCTCCTGGTCGCCTCGCTCGTGACGCCGCTCGACACGCTCGCGCGCACGTACCTCGTCTGGGCCCACCTCCTTCAGAACGTCGTCCTCGCCGAATGGGCGCCTCTCCTGCTCGTGGCCGGGATCCCGCCTGCCCTTGCCGAGAGGCTTTCGGCGCCGAGGGTCGTCCGCGCGCTGACACACCCCTTCGTCGCGCTGCCCGTCTGGGTCGCGACGTACGCGCTCTGGCACATACCTGCGCTGTACGACGCGGCGCTCGGCCGGCCCGGGTCGTTGCTCGCGCTCGAGCACGCGACGTACGTGATCGCCGGGATCCTCTTCTGGTGGTGCGTCTGGCAGGCGGACCCGCACCGGCTCTCGTCGGGCGCGCGGGCGGGCTACGTCGTCGCCGCATTCGTCCTCTCTGCGCCCCTCGGCCTCGTGCTCGCGCTCGTGCCCCGGGCCCTCTACGGCTTCTACGCCCATGCCCCTGAGCGCGTGTTCGGCCTCTCGCGGCTCACCGACCAGCAGCTGGGTGGGATGACCATGGCCGCGGAGCAGTCCGTCGTCTTCTTCGCCGTGTTCGCGTACTGGTTCCTGCGGTTCCTCGCCGAGCAGGAGCAGCTCGACGAGTGACCGGGCTCGGGCGCTACCGGGAGCTCCTCGGGCAGCCGCACGCGGCTGCTCTCGTCGGCTGGTCGCTGATCGGGCGGCTCCCGCTCGGGATGACCGCGCTCGCACTCCTCTTTCTCCTGCGCGGCGAGGGCTACGGGTATGGCGCAGCCGGTGTCGGCGTCGCCGGCTACACCGTCGCGGTCGGCGTGGGAGCGCCGATCGCCGGACGTCGCGTCGACCGGCTGGGGCCCTCGCGCGTCCTCCGGCTCCGCGCGGTCGTCTACCCGGCGTGCATGGCGGCAGTCGTCGCGCTGGCGCTCGTCGACGCCGGGATCGCTCCGATCACCCTCGCGGCGACCGTCGGCGGCCTCGCGATGCCGCCGCTCGCAGCGACCGTGCGAATCGTCTGGCCGAGACTCGCGCCCGGCGAGTTGCGCTCGACCGCCTACGCGCTCGAGGCTGCGCTCCAGGAGCTGTTCTTCCTCGGCGGGCCGCTGCTCGCCGCGGGCCTTGCGGCGCTCCAGCCGGTTGCGGGCGTGGCGGGCGCCGGCGCCGCCGGCTTCGTCGGGACGATGGCCACCTCGCGGCTGGCTCCCGTACGCGAGACACCGCCATCCCGCTCCGGCGGCGCGGGGCGGCTCGGCGCGCTCGGCTCCGCCGGCGTGCGCACGGTCGTCGTCTACGCGGCGGCGGTCGGCATCGGGTTCGGCGCGGTGGAGCTCGCGATGCCGGCCTTCGCCGAGGCGCACGGCTCGCGCGAGCTTGGCGGTCTCGCGCTCGCTTGCTTCTCCGGCGGCAGCCTGACCGGCGGCCTCCTCGCGGGGACGCGGCCGCACGGGAACGACGTCCGCCGGTTCGCGCTCGGCTCGATGGGGATCGCGGTCGGCATGCTCGGCTTGCAGCTGGCGTTCTCGATCCCGAGCCTCTGCGTCCTCGCCTTCCTCGCCGGATTGCCGATCGCTCCGACGATCGCGATCGTCTACCTGCTGATCGACCGCTCCGCGCCCTCGGGTACGGCGGCGGAGGCGTTCGCGTGGTTCGGCACGGCGATCTCCGTCGGGATCGGTGCCGGGACCGTGTGCGGGGGCGTCCTCGTCGACCAACGGGGCGTTCGTTGGGCGTTCGGCGTGGGGGCCGCGGTCGCGTTCCTCGGCGCGCTCGGAGCACTCGCTCGACACGGCACGTTCCGCGCGAGCGACTACCCTCGTCCGGAGCGCCCGTAGCTCAGGGGATAGAGCGGCTCGCGCGGGGGAACCACCCCCGCGAAGCCCCCTCCTTCCGGCTCGTGAATTCCCGGAGTGCGCTTGGCCTCCCGGGCGAGTGAATCGCCCTTCGGCCGCGGCGGGCGCGGTTCCTCGACGGGTCCGACGAAGCGTCTACCCTCCTCCCGAAGGCGCCCGTAGCTCAGGGGACAGAGCGGCGGACTTCTAATCCGCGGGTCGGAGGTTCGAATCCTCCCGGGCGCATTCGCATCATGGCTCGTGCCTCGGTGCCCGGCGCCGCCTACGATCGCCACCAGTGACAGAGGGCGTCGTCATTCGTCCCGAGCGCGACGCCGACCTTCCGGTGATCGCAGAGGTGGTCCGGGCGGCATTCGCCCGACATCCGGGCGACGTCGCGTCGTTCGTCGAGCGCATTCGGGCGTCGGAGCAATTCATTCCGGAGCTGGCGCTGGTCGCCGAGGACTCCTCCGGTGTGATTGCCCATGTGATGCTGAGCTGGGTCGGCGTCGAAGGCGGGTCCCGTCCGAGGATTCTCAATCTTACGCCGATGTCCGTTCGGCCCGACCGCCAGCGCGTCGGTGTGGGAGGAAGGCTTATCCGGGCCGCGCTCAGCCGCGCCGAAGGAGCGGGCGAGCCTGCCGTCATGGTCGAGGGCATTGCCGCCTACTACCCTCGCTTCGGCTTCGAGCGGGCGAGCGCGCTCGGCTTCATCTCTCCGCATCCGAAGATCCCCGACGAGGCGTTCATGGTCAGGAGGCTCCCGGGATATCGCCCCGACCTCGCCGGCCGGATCGTCTATCCGGCCGCGTTCGGCGCCCTCGGGTACTAGACCGAGATCGGCAACTCGGGCGCGAAGACCGCCAATGCGGTCAGCGTCGGCCGGGAGCGCTGCCAGCCGGCCGCGAGCTTGCGCAGCACGCGAACGTCGAAGCGCTCGACGAACCGGCCCTGAACGCCCGCGATGTACGTGGGACGTGCTTCGCGCAACCGCGTCCTCCCCGTCGCGGAGAGTTGCGCATAGAGGACCCGCCCGTCGGCATCGCACTCCTGGCGGACGACGTGACCGGCCCGCTCGACCCGGTCGACGAGTCGTGAGGCGCCGCTCTGGGACAGGCGCACCGAGGTGGCGAGATCGGTCATCCGCATGCGGTTCCCGGGCGCTTCCTCGAGGTGCAGCAGCACCTCGAAGTGCTGCAACGTCAATCCGTGGCTCTCGCGGAGAGATCGGTCGATCTCCTCCGTCAGCGTGGCGTGAAGCGTGAGAAAGCCCTGCCAGGCAGCGTGCTCTCGGTCAGTCATCCGCATGATCTCCTCGGCGCACGGTGGAGGGGAGCCGACCCCTCTGACGAGACGATACCTTCGTGGCGCAGCAAACGGGGGCGCGGGGCTTGTTGGACGAACAGGCAACCCGCGCCACCGGTCCAACCTTTCGTCCCCGCGACGGGACGCGCATCACGCAAAGAGGGGACAGCGGCACGCCGACGGCGCCGCGCCGGGACGGGTACAACCCGCGTCGTGGCGCCGCGGTCGGTCCGACTCTCGAGCCCGGAGCGAGTCCTCTTCCCAGACGAGGGCATCACGAAGGAGGACCTCTTCGAGTACTACCGCGCGGTCGCGCCCGTGCTCGTGCCGCACCTCCGGAACCGGCCGTTCACGATGAAGCGGGCGCCCCACGGGGTCGGCGGCGAGACGTACTTCCAGAAGCAGGCGCCGAAGGGCATGCCGGACTGGATCCCGACTCGCACCTTCCGCACCTACCCGCGCGACGGCGGGTCGAGGCTCGTCGACTTCCCGCTCGTCAACTCGCCGGAGGCGGTGCTCTGGATGGTGCAGATGAACTGCATCGACATGAACGCGTGGTACTCGCGCGTCGACAAGCCCGACCGGCCGGACTTCGTGCTGTTCGACCTCGACCCACCCGACGACGGCTTCGCGCTCGCGATCCGCGTGGCTCACCTGATCCGCGAGGAGCTCGAGGGGCTCGGGCTGGACTCGTACGTGAAGACGAGCGGGGCCGACGGGATCCACGTGCTCGTCCCGATCGCGCGACGGGCGACGTACGAGGACACCTACACGTTCGCGGAACTGGTGGCGCGCAGGCTCGAGGAGCGGCATCCGGGGCTCGTCACGACCGAGTGGCTGAAACGCAAGCGGGAGGGGGTCCTCGTCGACCACCGCCAGAACGCGCGGGGGAAGACGATCGCGTCGGTCTACTCGGTGCGACCGAAGCCGGGCGCGCCGGTCTCGACGCCTCTTCGCTGGGAAGAGCTGACGCGGAAGGTGACGCCGCGGCGTTTCGGGATGCGCCAGGCGCTCGAGCGGGTGGAGAAGCATGGCGACCTTTTCGCGCCGGTGCTCGCGGCCGGCCAGGCGCTCGGGCCCGCCCTGCGTACCCTGCTCTGAGGCGTGACGGCTGCCTTCGGCGGCGCCGGCCTCGGCCCTCGGGCGGCACGTAGCGTGGGACGGCCATGGACACGCCTCGTTCCGTCCAGCGCACCTACATCACCCTGATCCTCGGCAACACGCTGGCGGCGTCGCTGATCTGGGGGATCAACACGATCTTCCTGCTCGACGCGGGCCTCTCGAACCTCGAGGCGTTCGCAGCGAATGCGTTCTTCACCGGGGGGATGATGCTGTTCGAGGTTCCGACGGGGATCGTCGCGGACACCGTCGGCCGCCGCATGTCGTACCTGCTCGGCACGCTGACGCTCTC
>DASSVY010000169.1:0-3822 GCA_035705535.1 Gaiella sp.
CGGGGACGGAGGGCACGATGCGCGAGGTACGGGCCCGGAGAGCACCGTGCCGAGAGGGCCGGCCAGGGGCGCGCGTGACGATTAGGCGCGCCCTGCTCTCCGTCTTCGACAAGACGGGGATCACCGCGTTTGCGCGGGAGCTCCATGGGCTCGGCGTCGAGCTGCTGGCGAGCGGCGGCACGGCGAAAGCCCTCACCGACGAGCGGATCCCGGTGACCCCGCTCGAGAGCCTGACCGGCTTTGCCGAGCTCCTCGGCCACCGCGTCGTGAGCCTCCACCCGGCGGTGCACGGCGGGATCCTCGCCCGTCGAGACGTTCCAGCCGACCTCGCCGAGCTGTCCGCGCACGGGATCGAGCCGATCGACCTCGTCTGCGTGAACCTCTACCCGTTCGAGCAGACGGTTGGACGGCTCGACGTCGCCTGGGAGGACGCGATCGACCAGATCGACGTCGGCGGGCCTGCGCTCCTCCGCGCCGCCGCGAAGAACCACGCGCACGTCGTGGCGCTCTGCCGACCCGTGGACTACGGCCCGCTGCTCGAGGAGTTCCGGGCCCGCGCGGAGGTGTCGATGGAGACCCGGCGGGAGCTCGCCGCGCGTGCGTTCCAGACGACGGCGGCGTACGACGCGTCCGTGGCCGCCTGGTTCGGTCGGGAGGACGTGTTCCCCGAGACGTACGTGCCGGTGTTCGACCGCTACGCCGAGCTGGCGTACGGGGAGAACCCGCACCAGCGAGCCGTCTACTACGCCCAGCGCGGAGCGCGGACGCACCTGCTCGCGCGGGTCGAGCAGATCCAGGGCAAGCCGCTCTCCTTCAACAACCTCGGCGACCTGTCCGCCGCCCGGCTGCTGCTGCTCGAGCTCGAGGGGCCCGCCGCGGTGGTCGTCAAGCACGGGAACCCGTGTGGGGTGGCGCTCGGCAAGACGATCGAGGAGGCGTTCACGAAGGCGCAAGCGGCCGACCCGATCTCCGCGTACGGCGGCGTCGTGGCCCTCAACAGGCCGGTCACGGCGAAGCTCGGGAGAGCGATGGCCAAGCAGTTCGTCGAGGTGCTCTTCGCGCCCGGCTACGACCGTGGGGCCCTGACCGCGTTCGAGGCCAAGCCGGGGATCCGCGTCCTCGCCGACGCCGAGCGCCGCAGCTTCGTCACGAGCGAGCGCGACTTCCAGCGTGTCCTCGGCGGCCTGCTCGTCCAGGACCGCGACACGGACGGCGATCCGCTCGATGCGATGGACGTCGTCTGCGGCGACCCGGGCGCCGCGATGTGGGACGACCTCCTCTTCGCGTGGACGATCGCCAAGCACGTCGTCTCCAACGCGATCGTGATCGCCCGCGGAGGGCAGACGCTCGGTATCGGCGGCGGGCAGACGAGCCGTATCGACGCCGTTCGCATCGCGGTGGACAAGGCCCGCGAGCTGGGTCACTCGCTCGAGGGAGCCGTGCTCGCCTCGGATGCCTTCTTCCCCTTCGCGGACGGACCGCGCGTCGCGCTCGAGGCCGGGATCGGGGCGATCATCCAGCCGGGCGGCTCGAAGCGGGACGGCGAGGTGCTCGAGATCGTCCGCGACGCCGGCGCGGCGATGGTCGTCACCGGCCGGCGTCACTTCCGTCACTGATTGCTTGTTCGCCAAGCAGGAATCCGCTCGCGCGGATTCCTGCGGCTTGATCCCCGCCTGCGGCGGGGCACATCCCTAAAGGCGCCCGCTGTCGCGGTCGCAACGACACCTATCGCCGTGTGTCACTAGCCGATCGGTGGGTCCGTTCTGTCCTCTCGTCGGCCGGCGGGGCTGGTACCTTCCTGCGGTCGCTGACACCGACGGCGCGCCCCTCGGGGCACCACTTCGACGCCGTCCCGTGCCGCTTCTCTCCTGCCGATGCCCCGTCGCCTCGCCATCCCCGCGCTCGTGTGTCTCGTCTGCGGGCTGCTCCTCGGCCACCCGGGGCGGGCGGTCGCGAAGCCGCTCTTGCCGGGCTCGATCGCGAGTCCCGCGCGCTTCGTGCCGCCGGCTCCGCCGCCGCCGACCCTCGCCGAGCGGGCGGTCACGCTCGCCCGCAGCCAGCTGGGCGTTCCGTACGTCTACGGCGGGGCGTCGCCCGGCGGCTTCGACTGCTCGGGGCTCGTGATGTGGGTCTACGGCCGGCTCGGTGTCGCGCTGCCGCACAACGCGGCCGCGCTCTACTCCACCGGCCGTCCGGTCTCCACGTCTCACATGAAGCCCGGCGATCTCGTGTTCTTCCACGGACTCGGCCACGTCGGGATCTACATCGGCAATGGCCGCATGATCCACGCGCCGCAGACGGGCGAGGCGGTCGAGGTCGAGGCGCTGGGCGAGCGCAGCGGCGCCGTCGAGGGCGCACGCCGCATCACGACCGCCTGACGGGGATGTCTCGCGCAGAGGAGGGGGCTGGTGGGCGAACCAGAGGTTTCCCCACCCTGCGTTACGCTGCCCGCGGCAATGGCGCGCACCTACCCGACCGTCCTCGACCTCGTCGGCTCGACGCCGCTCGTCCGGCTCGTCGACTTCGGCCGCGAGACGGGCGCGACGCTGCTCGCAAAGCTCGAGTTCATGAACCCGGGTGGGTCGAACAAGGACCGCATCGGTCTCGCGATGATCGAGGCCGCCGAGCGCGACGGCCGGCTCCGCGCGGGCGGAACGATCGTCGAGCCGACGTCGGGCAACACCGGCGTGGGGCTCGCGATCGCGGCGGCGCACAAGGGCTACCGCTGCATCTTCGTGATGCCCGACAAGATGAGCCAGGAGAAGATCTCGACGCTTCGGGCATACGGGGCGGAGGTCGTGATCACACCGACGGCCGTCGAACACGACTCGCCCGAGAGCTACTACTCCGTCTCCGACCGCCTTGCCGAGGAGATTCCCGGCGGCTTCAAGCCCGACCAGTACTCGAACGCCGCCAATCCCGAGGCGCACTACGAGACGACGGGACCCGAGCTCTGGGAGGAGACGGGCGGCGAGGTCGACGCGATCGTCGTCTCCGTCGGCACCGGCGGATCGATCTCGGGGATCGGCCGGTACTTCAAGGAGCGCAAGCCCGACGTCCTGATCGTCGGCGCGGACCCGGAGGGGTCGGTCTTCACGGCCGACGACGCCCACCCGACGCACCCCTATCTCGTCGAGGGAATCGGCAAGGACACCTGGCCCTCGACGCTCGACCCCGCGGTCGTGGACGAGTGGATCCGCGTGTCCGACCGGGACTCGTTCCTCACCGCGCGGCGGCTCGCGAGGGAGGAGGGGCTCCTCGTCGGCGGCTCTTGCGGCTCGACGGCGTGGGTCGCCCTCGCGGTCGCCCGGAGGCTCGGCCCCGGCTCGACCGTCCTGATGACGTTCCCGGACGGCGGCCGCTCGTACCTCTCGAAGTTCTACGACGACAACTGGATGATCCAGTACGGGTTCATGGAGCGGCGTGCCCCGGCGCCGACGGTAGACGAGGTGATCCGCTTCAGGCGCGCGGAAGAGAGCGGCGTGCCGGAGCTCGTCGTCGTCGAGGCGCACGAGAAGGTCGGGAGCGCGATCGACCTGCTCCAGCGGTACGGGATCTCCCAGCTGCCCGTCGTGCGCACGCGGCCCGCCGACGCGCTCACGGACGTCGTCGGCTCGCTGCAGGAGCGGAGCCTGCTCGACCGGGTCTTCCGCAACCCCGATGCTCTGAACGATGACGTCGCGGTCGCGATGCAGCCGCCGCTCGCTGCGGTCGACGCGGCCGCGTCGATCGACGACGTCTTCCAGGAGCTGACCGGGGCCGGCGGGGCCGTGCTCGTCGGGCAGGCGGGCAGGCCCGTCGCGATCGTCACCCGGTCGGATC
>DASSVY010000170.1:0-2498 GCA_035705535.1 Gaiella sp.
GGAGGGGGGCGTCGGGGGCGATCCGGACGCGGACGAGGATCCCCTCCCCGCCCGGCGCCGCCATCGTCCACGCCGCGGCGGCCGCCGCGGCCGGCGATTTAGTAGCAGTATGTGACTTATTCGCCGCCGGCGCCCCACCCCCCGGCGCCACGCCGTCGAGGGCGCGCAGCCGCTCGAGCGGGCCGGCGACGTCGATCTCGGCGTCACGCCCGGCGACCGAGAGCCCGACCGCGACCTCGAGGGTGTCCGACGCGGTGAACAGCGCGTCGATCACCTCGCCGGTCACCTGGCGGGAGCCGATGCGCAGCTGGTCGAGCAGGGTCTCGAGCGCGTGCGCGAGCTCGGCGACCTGCACGTACCCCATCGTCGCGCTCATCCCCTTGATGGTATGAACGGCGCGAAACAGCGCGTTCACCGGCTCTGTCGATTCCGGTGCGCGCTCGAGGTCGAGCAGGGCGTGGTTGATCGCCGAGAGGTGTTCCTGACTCTCGGTCAGGAACAGGTCGGCGTAGCGGGAGGTGTCCACGTGCGTGGCGCGAGCGGGGGGAGCGCGGCCTGGGCCGCGACTACCCGAGCACGCGCTGAACGGCCTCGAGGACCCGGCTCGGCTGGAACGGCTTCACGACGAAGTCCTTCGCCCCCGCCTGGATCGCCTCGACGACCAGCGCCTGCTGCCCCATCGCGCTGCACATCAGGACCTTCGCGTTCGGATCGAACTTCGTGATCTCGCGAACCGCGTCGATCCCGCCCATGTCCGGCATGACGATGTCCATCGTCACCAGATCGGGGCGCAGCTGCTTGTACTTCTCGACCGCCTGCAGCCCGGTCTCCGCTTCGCCGACGACCTCGAATCCGGCCTGGGTGAGGATGTCGCCCACCATGGTCCGCATGAAGATCGCGTCGTCGCAGATCAGTACCGTGTGACTCACTATTGCCTCGCTATTAGAGCAGAACTTGCCTGGCCAGCGTGATCACGTCGAGCAGCACCACCATCCGCTCGTCGCCTAACCGTCCCATCCCGCGCACGACCCCGCCCTTCGCCTGGTCCGCGGTCGCCGCTTCTATCTCGTTCTCGGTCAGCGCGCGGACGTCCATCACGTCGTCCACGGCGATCCCGACCAGCTTGTTCCCCATCTCGATCATGATGTATGACCCGTCCGCCTTCGCCCCCGCCGAGCGCTCGAGGCGCTTCGCCAGGTCGATCACCGTCACGATCGTGCCGCGCAGGTTGATCAGACCGCAGACGAATGCGGGCGCTCCGGGCAACCTCGTGGGGCGCCGCTGCGGAATGATCTCACGCACCGTCGCGATGTCGCAGCCGTAGACTTGCTCGCCGAGGGCGAACAGCAGCACGCGCATCGCGGCGGCGGGAGCGGCAGCCGATTCCGGCGCGGTCGCTCCCGCGGGCGGCCCGTAGGCCGCCGGCGGGCGCTGCTCAGCTGTCGTCGCGGTAGAAGCCAAAGTGTTCCAGCAAGTCAGAGTTGGCGGACAACGTCCCGCTGCCATCCACCGTGATCAGCGACTGCGTCAGGTCCGCCGGCAGCGGCGAACGCAGGTCCATCTTCACACCGGTGACCGGATGCTCGAAGCGCAGCCACGCCGCATGCAGGAAATGCCGGCGCGCGGGCAGGCCAACGAGCTTTCGCCCACCCCCGCCTCCGTAAGTATCGTCACCGACTACCGGGTGGCCGATGGAGGCGAGGTGAACGCGGATCTGGTGCGTCCGCCCCGAGTGCAGGTGCGCGCGCAACAGGTCCACCGAATCGAACCGGGCGAGCCGAACGAAGTCCGTCCGTGCGTCTCGCCCAGTATTGACGATCGCCATACGCGTTCGGTCTCGCGGATCCCGCGCGACCGGCTTGTCGACCGTGACGCGGTCGCTGTCGAGGTGTCCCCAGCAGAGCGCGGCGTAGCGGCGGATGATCCGCCGCGCCTGGAGCGCGGCGCCGAGCACGCGGTGCGCCCGGTCGGTCTTGGCGACGAGGAGGAGCCCGGAGGTGTCCTTGTCGAGCCGGTGGACGATTCCCTCGCGGTCCTCGCCGCCCCCCTCGGCCAGCTCACCCCCCCGCCCCTTGAGGGCGTTGACGAGCGTACCGGTCCAGTTGCCGGGAGCCGGATGCACCACCATCCCGGCGGCCTTGTTGACGACGAGCAGGTCGTCGTCCTCGAAGACGATGTCGAGGGGGATCTCCTCGCCGAGCACCTCGCGCCCGGGAGGGGGCGGGATCTCGACCGCGATCCGGTCGCCGGCGACCGGGCGATAGCTCGCCCGCTCGCGCCGCGCACCGACCATCACGTTCCCGTTGGCGATCAGCGTCGCCGCCTGGGTCCGCGACAGGTCGAGCTTCTTCGCGATGAACGTGTCGAGCCGCGCTCCGCTCTCGTCGTCGGCCGTCACGTCGAGCAGGTGCTTCGCCGGCTCGCGCGACGCCGGGCCCGGGATCGTCACTCGATCACGGCGGTGTCGGTCCGGCGTGCGTTGCGGCGCTCTTCCGCCC
>DASSVY010000171.1:0-6073 GCA_035705535.1 Gaiella sp.
CCGTGCCGGTGGCGACCGACAGGATCTCGATCAGGTTCGAGACCCCGGGCTTCGCGTCGGGGTCGTAGAGGACGTCGCGGCCCGAGTCGGTGACCGCGCTTCGGAGCTTCTTGCGCACGACGTCCGGCGGATCGACGATCAGGACGGTGCCCTGCGGCGTGCCGCCGGTCGTCGACATCTTCTTCGTCGGCTCCTGGAGATCCATGATCCGCGCCCCGACCTCGGGATAGATGCCTTCCGGGACCACGAACGTCTCCCCGAAGCGGGCGTTGAAGCGCTGCGCGACGTCGCGCGCGAGCTCGAGGTGCTGGCGCTGGTCGTCGCCGATCGGGACGCGGTCGGTCTGGTAGAGCAGGATGTCGCCCGCCATCAGCACCGGGTATGTGAACAGCCCCGACGACACGAACTCTCGTTGGTCGGCCTTGTCCTTGAACTGCGTCATCCGGCCGAGCTGGCCGTAGCTCGTGACGGACGACAGCAGCCAACTCGCCTCGGCATGGGCCGTCACGTGGCTCTGCGCGAACACCGTCGAGCGCTCGGGGTCGAGCCCGGTCGCGACGAGCATCGCGAACAGGTCGAGCGTCTTCTCGTGCAGGTCGCTCGGGTCGTACTCGACCGTGATCGAGTGGAGGTCGACGATGCAGAAGAACGCCTCTCCGAGCTCCTGCGTGCGCGCGTACTGGCGGAATCCGCCGATGTAGTTGCCGAGATGCTTGTCGCCGGTGGGCTGGATGCCCGAGAAGACCCTCATGGGATTCCTTTCGTCCGCTTCGCGGCCGAAACGACCCCTAGGTGCGCTCCCGACCGCAACGACACGTCGATTCGCTCGCGCGCCAGAAGACGGTGTGACGGTCGATGTCGGGCATGCCTCTCTTCTAGCCGTTTTGGCGCGGAGCGTCAAAACGGCCCGGATACACTCGCCGCATGTCGGTGACCGAGCCCTGGACGCCCTCTTCGTGGCGCACTCTGCCTGCGCTACAGCAGCCGGACTGGCCCGACCCGGCCGCCGTCGAGGCGGTGCGCGAGCGGCTGGGACAGCTGCCGCCGCTCGTCTTCGCGGGCGAGGCGCGGGCGCTCCAGCACGCGCTCGCGGAGGCGGCCGAGGGTCGCGCGTTCCTGCTGCAGGCCGGCGACTGCGCCGAGTCGTTCCGCCAGGTCTCGGCCGTCGCCATCCGCGAGCGGCTCAAGGTGATCCTCCAGATGTCCGCCGTGCTCACGTACGGCGCGACGCTGCCCGTCGTCAAGGTGGGGCGGATCGCGGGGCAGTTCACGAAGCCGCGCTCGGCGCCGACCGAGCTCGTCGACGGGGTCGAGCTGCCCACGTTCCGCGGCCACGCCGTGCACTCGGACGAGCCGACGCTCGAGGCGCGCGTCCCCGACCCGGAGCGGATGGTGCAGGCCTACTACCAGGCGGTCTCCACCCTCAACCTGCTCCGTGCGTTCACGAAGGGTGGCTTCGCCGACCTCACCCAGGTGCACACGTGGAACCAGGAGTTCGTCACGAGCTCCCTCGAGGGCAGGCGCTACGAGGTGATCGCGAACGAGATCGGCCGCGCGCTCCGGTTCATGCAGGCGATCGGCATCGACCTGGGAGACGAGCACTCCATTCACGAGGTGGACATCTGGACGAGTCACGAGGCGCTCCTGCTCGACTACGAGGAGCCGCTCGCACGGCGCGACTCGACGACCGGCGACTGGTACGCGTGCTCCGCCCACTTCCTCTGGGTCGGCGAGCGCACGCGCCACCCCGACGGCGCGCACGTCGAGTTCCTGGCCGGCGTCGACAACCCGGTCGGCGCGAAGGTCGGGCCGGGCGCGACCCCCGACGAGCTCGTCGCGCTCTGCGAGCGGCTCAACCCGCGGAGGGCCCCGGGGCGCCTGACGCTCCTCACCCGCCTAGGCGCCGGTCGCGTGCGCGAGGCGCTGCCGCCGTTGATCCGCGCAGTCCGCGAGAGCGGGGTGCCGGTGCTGTGGGTCTGCGACCCGATGCACGCCAACACGTTCGTCACCCCGTCGGGCCACAAGACGCGCCGCTTCGACGACGTGCTCGGGGAGATCGAAGGCTTCTTCGCGGCGCACCGGGAGGCGGGAACGTGGCCGGGCGGTGTGCATCTCGAGGTCACCGGAGAGGACGTCACGGAGTGCCTCGGCGGCTCGGAGGAAGTGCTCGAGGAGCAGCTCGACACTCGCTACGAGACGCTCTGCGACCCTCGGCTGAACGCGCGGCAGTCGCTCGACCTCGCGTTCCGCGTCGCGGAGCTGATGCGGGCGGCGTGATCGCCGACGGCGATCTCCGACCCAGGTCGAGCACGTGAGCTCCCAGCAGGTTCAGCGGCTCGCCGTCGTGGGCACGGGGCTGATCGGCGCCTCGGCCGGTCTCGGTGCGCGCCGTGCCGGCGTGCCGGCCGTGACCGGCTGGGACCCGGACGGGGAGGCGCTCGCGCTCGCGGCGGAGCGTGGCGCCGTGGAGCCGGCGGGAGACCTCGTCGCGGCCCTCGCAGACGCGGAGCTCGTGCTCGTCGCCGCCCCCGTCGGCGAGCTTCCGCAGACGGTGCAGGACGTTCTCGACCACGCGTCGGGGGCAGCGACCGTCACGGACGTCGGCTCGACGAAGCGGCCCGTGTGCGCGGCCGCGGCGGCCGACGAGCGGTTCATCGGCGGCCACCCGATCTGCGGCGCCGAGACTCGCGGCCCCGGCCGCGCCGCGGCGGAGCTCTTCGACGGCGCGACCTGGTTCCTGACGCCGACAGCCGCGACCGCTCCCGAGCGGCTGCGGCTCCTGCACGGATTCGTCAGCGCGCTCGGTGCCCGCCCCGTCGCGATCGGACCGGACGCGCACGACCGGCTCGTCGGTCTGACGAGCCATCTCCCGCATGTGCTGGCGAACGTGCTCCTCAACCAGACGGGCTCGACGCGGATCGACGGCCACGACCCGCTCCAGGCGGCGGGCGGCTCCCTGCGGGACATGACCCGCATCGCGGGTGCGAACCCGCGGATCTGGGTCGACATCTTCCTCGACAACCGCGAGGCGCTCGGGCTCGCCCTCGCCGAGCAGCGCCGCGCGCTGGAGCAGGTCGAGCGGGCGCTGGCCGACCAGGACGCGGGGTTCCTCGCCCGCTGGATCGGCGAGGCGAGCGCGCACCGGCGCCGTCTGCTCGAGACCGCGTTCGCCGATCCCGGGACGCTCCAGCGCCTCCGCATCCACATCCCCGACCGCCCGGGAGTGCTCGCGGGGATCTTCCACGCACTCGGCGCCGAGCGCATCAACGTCGAGGACTTCGAGATGGACCACGTCTCGAGCGAGCGCGGCGGCACGTTGACCGTGCTGGTCTCGGGCGAGGGCGAGGCCGAGCGGGCGATCCGGCTGCTCGAAGGCCAGGGCTACGGCGTCGTCGCCGCGCCGGTGATCGAGGAGTGAGCGGCCTCGAGATCGAGCCCGTCGCTCGACTCGTCGGGCACATCGCCGTCCCCGGGGACAAGTCGATCTCGCACCGCGCGTTGCTGCTCGGGGCGATCTGCGACGGCGAGACGCACGTCACGGGCTTCGGCCGCTCCGCCGACACCGAGGCGACGATCGCCGCGCTGCGAGCCCTCGGTGTCGAGGTCGACGACGAGGGGTCGGAGACGCTGCTCGTGCAGGGAAAGGGGCTTGCCGGACTCTCGGCCCCGGACGGCCCCGTCGACTGCGCAAACGCGGGCACCCTCGTACGGCTGCTCACCGGGATCCTCGCGGGGCAGAGCGGCACCTTCGCGCTGACCGGCGACGACTCGCTCTCGCGCCGGCCGATGACGCGCATCGCCGAGCCGCTCGGTCGGATGGGGGCACGCGTCGAGACGACCGACGGCCACCTGCCGCTCTCGATCGAGGGCGGTCGGCTGCACGCGATCGACTACGCGCTGCCGGTCGCCAGCGCCCAGGTGAAGTCGGCGGTGCTCCTCGCCGGGCTCTACGCCGACGGGGAGACGACCGTCGTCGAGCCCGCCCCGACGCGTGACCACACCGAGCGGATGCTCCAGGCGGCGGGCGCGCCGGTCACGATCCGGCCGTCGAGCGTGACGGTCTCGCGGCCGCAGCGACTCTCCCTCGGCCGGCTCGAGGTACCCGGCGACTTCTCCTCCGCAGCGCCGTTCGTCGTCGCCGCGACGCTCGTGCCCGGCTCCGAGCTGCACGTGCACGGGGTGAACCTCAACCCGCGACGGACCGGCCTGCTCGCGATCCTCGAGCGGATGGGCGCCCGGATCACGGTCTACAACCGCCGCGACGTCGGTGGCGAGCCGGCCGGCGACCTCGAGGTGCATACGGCGCCGCTCGTCGGCGCGGTCGTGGGGCGCGACGAGGTTCCGGTCGCGATCGACGAGCTGCCGCTCTTCGCCCTGGCGGCGGCGTGCGCTCGCGGCGAGAGCGTCCTGCGCGGAGCCGAGGAGCTGCGGGCGAAGGAGTCGGACCGGATCGACGCGACCGTCGACGCGCTCCGCGCCCTCGGCGTGCGCGCGCGCGCAACGGACGATGGGCTGCGCGTCACAGGCGTCCCCGCCCGGCCGAGGGGCGGGCGCATCGCGAGCCGTGGCGACCACCGGCTCGCGATGCTCGGCGCGGTCGCGGGGCTCGCCTCGCGCGAGGGCGTGCGTATCGACGACGCGGGCGCGGTCGCCGTGAGCTTCCCGGGATTCTTCGGGATGCTCGACGAGCTGCGGCGGACGTCGGCCGTCGCGGAAGACGACCGGCGATAACCTCCGCGCGTGATCGTGGCGATCGACGGGCCCGCAGGCGCGGGGAAGAGCTCGGTGGCGAGGGCGCTCGCGACCCGGCTCGGGTTCAAGTACCTCGACACGGGGGCGATGTACCGCGCGCTCACGTGGCTCGCGCTCCACGAGGGCGTCCCACTCGACGACGGCCCCGGGCTCGGCGCACTCGCGACGACGAGCCCGGTCACGTTCGGCGACGGCGGCACGGTCTCGATCGGCGGCGAGGAGGTCACGGGACGGATCCGCGAGCCCGAGATCGACGCCGCCGTGCCGGTCGTCGCGCGCCATCCGGAGGTGCGCGAGGTGATGCGCGGACGCCAGCGGGAGCTCGGTCACTCGGGCGACTCCGTGATCGAGGGCCGCGACATCGGCGTCGTGGTCGTGCCCGACGCGGAGGTGAAGGTCTGGCTCGTCGCCGATCCCGGCGTCCGGGTCACGCGCCGTCATGCCGAACGGGAGGGTCTGGCCGTCGACGAGCTCGCGGAGGAGCTTCGCCGCCGTGACGAGCGTGACGCGATCAACACGCACCAGGCGCCGGACGCCGTCGAGGTCGACACGACCGAGCTGACGCTCGACGAGGTCGTCGACCGGGTCGCCGCCCTCGTGGTGGCGGCCCGATGAACCTCGCGCCGTACACGTGGGCCGTCGGACGGCCGACGATCGGGCTCGCGGGCCGGCTGGCGACGCGCCTCCACGTCTACGGCAGGGAGCGCGTCCCGGGCGAAGGCGGCATCGTGGTCGCGTCGAACCACTTCAGCTGGCTCGATCCCGTCGTGCTCGGCGCCGCGAGCCCGCGGATCCTCTACTACATGGCGAAGATCGAGGCGCATCGCGTCCCGGGATTCGGCGCGTTCATCCGCTCGTTCGGCTGCTTCTCGGTGCGACGCGGCGAGTCCGACCGAGAGGCGGTGCGGACGATGCGCCGGATCGTCGCCGACGGCCACGCCCTCGGTCTCTTCGTCGAGGGCACCCGTCAGCGCTCGGGCGTGCCCGGCCCCGTGCAGCCAGGCGCGGCCATGGTCGCGATCCAGGAGGGCGCTCCGATCGTCCCGGTCGCGATCCACGGCACACAGACGTGGTCGGCGAGGCACCCCACACGGGTCTCGATCGCCTGGGGCGAGCCGCTCGCGCTCGAGGGCGTGCCCAAGGGCGGCAAGGGCTACAAGGAGGCGTCGGCACAGATCGAGCACGAGATCCGCCGTCTCTGGGACTGGCTCGTCGCGCTGCACGAGCAGGGCCGGCAGGACGGCGTCTCCCTGCCCGCGGACCGTCGGTAGCGATGGCCGAGGACGAGCCCGAGGCAGGGGCCGAGGAGGTCAGGAGCGCC
>DASSVY010000172.1:0-8493 GCA_035705535.1 Gaiella sp.
GGCGACCGAGGTCGCGGCCGCCCGTGCGCTCGGCGCGCGCGTCGGACAGGCCCGCTATCACGAGCTCCGCTACGAGTTCCTCGTCGCCGACCCGGAAGCGGCGCTACGCGCCGTGTGCGCGTTCGCGGAGCTCGAGTTCGATCCGGCGATGCTCGACTACGTCGGGCGGACCGACTCGGCCCGGAAGGCGCACCAGCGACGACTCGACGAGCCGCCGCGCACCGGCGTCCGCGACTGGCGCACGGAGATGAGTGAGAGCGAGCGTCACGCGTTCGAGGAGGTAGCCGGCGCGCTCCTCGCCGACCTCGGCTACGAGGTCGAGACCCGCGGGAGCGGATGGAGAAAGCTCCGCGTCTACCGGCTCGAGACCGGCGCCTGGCGCGGTGTCAGCGCCCTCGTCCAGCGCTCGCCGCTCTGGTCGCGCCGCCATCCGCCGTTGCAATGACGCGTCAGGGCCGGTTGTGGATGACCGCCTCGACGTTCGTCCCGGCCGCGTCGAGCACGAAGGCCGCGTAGTACCCCGGGTGATACTCGGGCCGCTCGCCGGGCGGGCCGTTGTCGCGGTACCCGGCGGCGACCGCGGTGCGGTGGAACGCGTCGACCGCCGCGTCGTCCGGCGCCCGGAACGCCAGGTGCAGGTTCTCGGTCGGAGGCCCCTCGAGGAGGGTGAACGAGCGGTCGTCGCCCTCGACGTGGACCCGGCCGGCCCGACCCTCGCGGACGCGGTGGCCGAGCACGGGCGCGACCGTCTCGTAGAACGCGCGCGCCGAGGCGACGTCCGCGACCCTGATCCATAGGTGGTCCACGGCGTTCGGGCCGATTCGGAGGCGGCCGTGGTGGACGGCCTCGGCGCTGTTGCCGTCGGGGTCGAGGAGAAACGCGCCGTAGTAGTCCTCGTGGTAGGCAGGACGCGGACCGGGCTCGCCGTCGTTCGGATGGCCGGCCTCCGTGCCTGCCTGCCAGAACGCGTCGACCTCGTCGGTCGAGGCGGCGACGAACGCCACGTGGAGGCGGCGTGTCACGGGATGGCTGGCATCGGCCTGCGCGATGGCGAAGTCGTCCCACTCGTCGTAACGCTCGGAGTGGTCGAGGCGGTGACCGAGCGGCTCGAGTACGCGCTCGTAGAAGCGCCGGCTCGCGGCGCGGTCGGAGACCCCGATCCCGACGTGGTCGAACACCGCTACTTCCGGCGTGCGCCCGGCTTCGCCTGCGTCGGCTGCGCCCGTGCCGTCCCCTTCGGCGGGGAGCCCGACTGCGCGCGGGCGGCGCGTGGCCCGTCCTTGCCGCGGAACGCGACGAGCATGCCGTTCAGCGAGAAGTAGTACGCGCGCTCGGTCGCGATCCCCGGTGAGTACTTCCCGAGCCCGTAGTGCCAGACGATCTTCCCGTCCGAGACGCGTGCGGCGTACGTCTCCGTCTCGAGCGTCGAGAAGAACACGAGGTCGCCCACGACGACCGGCGGCCCGAGGATGCGGCCACCGACGTGCGCGCGCCAGAGCAGCTGGCCGTTCGTCTTCCGGTAGGCGCGGAGGCCCCCGTTGAAGTCCCCGACGAAGATCCGGTCGGTCCCGACGGCGGGCGTCGAGTACCCCAGGGAGTCGACGTTGTCGGTCCAGATGACGTGGCCGTTCGAAGCGTCGAGCGTGACGATCTTCCCGGAGCGGGCGATGGTGTAGAGCCGCTGCCCGTCGGTCGACGGGCTCGCGTAGAAGCTCTCGTAGCGGAACGCGTCGCGCTTCACGTACGTGCTCCAGAGCTTCTCGCCGTTCTTCTGACGGAGGCAGAAGATCGAGCCCGCGTAGGTCGTGATGCAGATGCGGCCTTCGGCGAGCGACGGGCTCGCGTTGATCCGCCCGCCCGTGTCGAACGCCCACCGCACGTGGCCGGTGTCGACGTCGACCGCGAAGAGGCGCCCGTCCGTGGCGCCGAAGTACGCGGTGTCGCCGGCGACGGCCGCCGACGACTCGACCTTCGCATGGGTCTCCAGCTGCCAGACGACCTTGCCGCTCTTGCGGGTCAGGGCCGTCACGGTCCCGTCCTTCGACGAGACGATCAGCTTGTCTGCGGCGATCGCCGGGGTCGAGGGCTTCGGCGCGTTGCTGAGCTTCCGCCAGAGGACGTTGCCGGTCGCCGCCTCGATCGCCCAGGTGTCGCCCTTGAACGTGTTCACGTAGAGCACGCCGTCGCAGTAGCTCGGCGGGTACTCGATGTACCCCTTCAGACCTCGTGCCCAGATCGGCTTCTTCTCCGGGACGCCGAGCTGGATGGTCGGCCGCGCGAGCGTGCGCCGTGGGCCGCCGCCGAACATCGGCCAGCACCGCTTGTCGACCGGCTCGGTCTGGGGCGGCTTCGGCTTGGGCGGCGGCGTGGTGGTCGTCTCGGGCGCGGACGGCGTTACGACGGTCACATCCGTGACGTTCGTCTCGAGTGTGCCCCCCGGCGGATGACGCGTCAGCAGCACCGCGATCCCCGTGCCGAGCACGACGAGAACGAGGGCGGCGGGGATGAGCAGGAGTCGGCGGCGCATGCGTAGTCGGCTCCTCCGGGCCGACCTTCAGTGTGCCTACGAGCCCGGAGCGGCGACCGCGCGTCTCTACAATCGCGCCGGTGGCCGCGCGCGCCCCTTCGAGCAACGCCCGACGCGGCCGCATCGCTGGAATGGGCACCCGCCTTGCCCCCGCGGCACTCGTCGCGGCCCTGCTCGTGGCGACGTCGGCCGCATTCGTCGTCACGGAGAAGCTGAAGCTCACCCGGAACCCGATCGTCGGCCCTCGCGTCGACAAGCTCTTCTCGCCGGTCTGCGACTGCGGGACGGACACGGCGTCGATCTCGTTCCGGCTCCGGAAGCCGGACCGCGTGACCGTCGACGTGATCGACTCGAAGGGCGCCGTCGTCCGCGAGCTGGCGCGTCGGCGGCCGCAGGGGCGCGCCGCCGTCTCGTACGTCTGGGACGGCCGCGACGCCGGCGGCCACGTGGTCGACGAGGGCGCCTACCGGCCCCGCGTCCACCTCGAGCGGGCGCGGCGCACGATCGTGATGCCGAACCCGATCCGCGTCGACGTGACGCCCCCGAAGGTCGTCAGCTTCACGGCGCGCCCACTCGTGATCTCACCCGACGGCGACGGACGCTCCGACTACGCCAGGATCCGGTACCGGCTCGGCGAGAAGGCCGTCGTCGAGCTCTACGTCGACGGGACGCGCGCGATCCGCAAGCTCGGCACGAGGCCGCGAGGGACGATGAGCTGGACGGGCACGGCCGCCGGGGAGCAGCTGCCGGAAGGCGTCTACACGCTCCGGCTCGTCGCGCGGGACATCGCGGGGAACCTGGGCCCGCGCTCGGGGTCGCGCATGGTGCGGATCCGCTTCCTCGACCTCGGGCGAGACCGGATCGTGACAACTCCCGGTGGCCGCTTCGCGATCCTCGTGCTCACGCAGGCGCGCAGGGTCGAGTGGCGCCTCGGCGCCCGGTCCGGAACCGCGCGGCCGGGGACGCTCCGGCTACGAGCCCCAGTCGTGCCGGGGCGCTACACCCTCCGCGTCGAGGCGAACGGCCGCGTGCAGCGCGCCGCCGTCGTCGTGCGCCAGGCGGCGTCTCCGTGAGCGTCGCCGCACAGGTCGCAGCGGTTGTCGGCGCGGGCGGGCTCGCGGCGCTCCTGCTCACGCAGGACCGCTGGCAGCGCCTCGCCGGGTTGTGCGCGTGGGGCGCCGGCCTGGGCGTCCTCGGCATCTACCTCCTGCCCGACGTGAGCACCTCGCGGCTCGTTGCGGGCGCGGTCGGCGGGCTCATCGCGGCGTTCGCCTTCGCCTGGGCGCTCGACCGCTGGCCGTACCTGCTCGCGTTCGCGACCCTCGCCTGCATCCCGCTGCGCATCCCGGTGGACATCGGCAGTGACACGGTCAACCTGCTCCTGCCGCTCTACGCCGTGATCGGTGGTCTCGCGCTGTCGATCGCCTGGTCGCTCCTCAAGGGCGACACGCGCTCCCGTGAGCTCGGCCCCGTCGCCTTGCCGCTTGCCGCGTTCGTCGGCTGGACGGGACTCTCGATGCTCTGGACGGGCGACGTCCGGCGCGGCGCGATCTTCCTCGCCGCGTTCGTGCTCCCGTTCGGGCTCGTCGCGATCGGGTTCGCGCGGCTGCCCTGGCGGGGCCGCTGGCTGACGTGGCTCTGGGGCGGGCTCGTCGCGACCGCGCTCCTCTACGCCCTCGTCGGCGGCTACCAGTGGCTCACCCGCGACGTCTTCTGGAACCCGAGCGTCAAGGTCTTCAACGCCTACGCGCCGTTCTTCCGGGTGAACTCGGTGTTCTGGGACCCGTCGGTGTACGGGCGCTACCTCACCGTCGCGGTGCTCGCGTCGCTCGCGGGGATCCTTCTCGGCGGGGTGCGCGGCTGGCGGGTCGCAGGGCTGTACGCCGTCGTCGTCGCGACGTGGCTCGGTCTGCTCATCTCGTTCTCGCAGTCGAGCTTCGTGGCGCTCTCGGTGGGGGTCGTCGCTGCGGCCTCCGTCGTCTGGGGGCGTCGCGCGCTGGTCGCGCTCCTCGCCCTGGGTCTCGTCACGTGCGCCGTGCTGTTCGCCGTCCCACAGCTGCGTGACGATCTCGTCGGCAAGTCGCGCTCGGGAGCCAACCGCGTCACGTCGGGTCGCGCGAACCTCGTCGGTCAGGGGATCCGGATCGCGCTCGACCATCCCGTGATCGGCGTCGGCGCGGGCGGGTTCTCGCGCGAGTACGCGCACCGTCGCGGGATCACGGGCAAGGACCCGAAGCGCGTCGCCTCGCACACGACGCCGGTGACGGTCGCGGCAGAGGGAGGGATCGTCGGTCTCGCGCTGCTCGTCTGGCTGGTCGTCGCGGCTCTCCTCGCGACGCTCATGGGCCTCGGCAAGGGCTTCACCTCTCGGGTCGCGCTCGCCACGGGGATCGTGCTGCTCGCGATCGCCGTGCACAGCCTGTTCTACGCGGCGTTCTTCGAGGACCCGATGACGTGGGCGCTGCTCGGGCTCGTCGGCCTGAGCTCACGGGTGCCGAAGAAGCCTCCGTCGCCGCAGGCCGCCACAGCCTCACCGCCAGCGCCACCCGTTCCCGAGGCCGCGCCCACGAGTCTCTAGACTCGCGCCGTGCTCGCAGGCTTCGAACGCGCGCTCGTCCTCGCGCCTCACACCGACGACGGCGAGTTCGGCTGCGGCGGCACCACGGCGCGGCTGGTCGAGTCGGGCTGCGAGGTGCGCTACGTCGCGTTCTCGATCGCGACGCGATCGCTCCCGCCCGGGTTCGCGCCCGACACGCTCGCCCGCGAGGTGCGGGAGGCGACGGCGGAGCTCGGCATCCCGGAGGCGAATCTCACCGTGCACGACTTCGACGTGCGGACCTTCCCGTCGCGGCGCCAGGAGCTCCTCGAGCTCCTCGTCGCGCTCTGGGACGAGTGGCGGCCCGACGTCGTCTTCCAGCCGTCGCACCACGACGTCCACCAGGACCACCAGACGATCGCGCAGGAGGGCCTCCGAGCCTTCAAGCGCACGACCGTGCTCGGGTACGAGATCCCCTGGAACAACTTCGACTTCTCGTACGGCGCCTACGTCTCGCTCGAGCGGCGCCATGTGGAGCGCAAGGTCGCGGCGGTTCAGCGCTACGCGTCGCAGCAGCACCGGCGCTACGCCGACGAGGAGTACATCTGGAACCTCGCGCGCGTCCACGGGACGAACGTGAACCGCGACTACGCCGAGGTCTTCCAGGTCTACCGCATCGTCGCCTGACCCCCCCGGCGTCTAGCCTGACGCGATGCGGATCGGGGCGATCGGCGCGGGGCTCTGCATCCTCGCGGGGCTGTGCATGGTCGCCGGGCTCGCCGTCGACCTCGACTCCAGCGCGGCAAAGGTCTTCATCACGGTGGCGGCGTGTCTCTTCGTCCCCGGCGCGCTGCTCACCTACGTCTGGATGCGCTCGCGCATCCCGCCGCAGTGAGCCGAGGCGCCGTGCTTTTCGCGACGCTGCTGGCCTCCGTCGGCGCGATCGTCGCCGCCGGGAGTGCCCACGCGGCCGCGCCCGTCGTGGTCGTCGACCCTGGGCACGACCGGCTCGCGAACCTGCGCACCGAGCCGATCGGGCCGGGCTCGTCGACGCGCAAGATCCTCGACGGCGGCGGCACTCACGGCGTCGTGACCGGGATCGCAGAGCCGGACCTGACCCTCGCGATCTCGCTCCGGCTGCGTGAGCTGCTGCGACGCGCGGGCGTCCGGGTCGTGATGACGAGGACGCAGACGACCGGAACGAGCATGGGCAACATCGCCCGCGCGCGAATTGCGAACCGGGCGCACGCGGGACTCTTCCTCCGCGTCCACGCCGACGGCTCGGCGTCGAGCGACGCGCGCGGCACCCACACGCTCGCGCCGGCGCTGCACGCCGGCTGGACCGACGACGTCTACCGCGTCAGCCACCGCGCCGCGCGGCTCGTCCAGACGGAGCTCGTCCGGTCGCTCGGGTTCCCGGACCGGGGGATCCAGGAGCGCTCCGACTACACCGGCTTCAACTGGGCCGATGTCCCGGTGATCCTCGTCGAGCTCGGGTTCATGACGAACCCGACGGAAGACCGCGAGCTCGCGCGGCCCGCCGTGCGGGAGCGCGCCGCCCTCGGCCTCTGCCGCGGCACGCTGCGATTCCTCGGCCTCCCGTCAGGACGCTGCTGACGTGACTGCCCCGAGCGAAGGCGAGCACGTGGATGTCGCGCTGCGGGAGATCCGCTATGGGCGGGTCTGGCGGGCGAACGCCTACCGGCTCGTCGGCGAACGCGCCGGCGTGCTCGCGCTCTGGTCGCCTCCGGGAAGCCGTCGATTTGTCCCGGTGGACTCGGCGGGCGCCGAGATCAGGATCCCGCTCGACGAGCCGTGGGTGCTCGGTACGCGCACGACGGAGCAGCACGCGCTCTCGCTCGTCCGGACCGGGACGAGGCATTCCGTGACGCTGCACTGGAGCCCGACGTGGCGCTTTCTGTACTGGTACGTCAACTTGGAGCGCTGGCTCGGCCGCGGGCCGCGAACGATCGACTACGTCGACGACAAGCTCGACCTCGTCGTGCTGCCGGACAGATCGGTGCGCTGGAAGGACGAGGACGAGCTCGAGCAAGCTGCAGCACTCGGCCTGCTGGACGGTGACGAGGTGCGCGCGGAGGCTGAGCGGGTGCTCGCAGCTCCGCCATGGCCCACTGGCTGGGAGGCGTGGCGCCCCGACCCGTCCTGGCCGGCGCCGGCGCTGCCCGACGGCTGGGACGTCGTCTAGCCTGGTGATGGCCGGCAGCTCAGACCCAGAGGATCAGCGCGGCGAGCAGCAGGAGGAGCGCGACGACGGTGGCCAGCACGAGCATCGCGCCGCCGAACACGGCGTAGGGCGTCCCCTCGCTCCGGCCGCTCATGATCGCCCGGCCGAGCTCGTTCGGGCCTCCGCCGGGGATGGGGTCCGACAGCCGCTCGACGGGGATCTCGAACCGGCGGAGCGAGGCGTCGAGTGCCTCGTCTTCCTTGCCGACCACGACGATCCGGTCCGCGTGGAACTCGCTCAGGGCATCCTGGACGGCGAGCACCGGGTCGGCCTCGCCGGCCGACGCGCCGACGTCGACGACGCCCGGGGCCCGCGCGGCCGCGGCTCCATCGACGTGAGCATGCGTCTCCGCCGTGGCGCGGTCGTCGTCCTCGTCCGTCGTGTACCAGTGGAGTGGACCGACGTGCGCGGGAGCGACGAGCCGCACGTGTGCCCGATCGTGTCCCCCCGACCGCTTCGCGAACGGCGTGCGGATCGGGGTGCTCGCCGAGCACGACGACGAGGAGGTTCTCCGAGGCAGCCACGGTCAGGCCCGGTCGGCCACGCCCTCGACACCGGCGGTCTCGGCGCAGTGGGCGCAGCAGAACACCGACCCGTCCGCCTCCATGCCGTGCCCCACCACCCGGCAGCCGCAGTGGCCGCACACCGGCGCGAGTGCATGGATCGCGCACTCGAAGCTGTCGAAGACGTACGTGCCGCCGAGGTAGGCGATCTCGAGCGGCTTGTCGTAGTCGTTCCCGCAGACGTCGCAGATCATCCGGGGCTCTCCTTCCGTTCTGTCCGGCGGCTCTATCTCGCTATGCCCCACTCGGCCCGGGCTAAACCCCGGCGTGCCCTCACCCATGAGATTTCAGACACGGCTAAAGCGTTGCGCTAGGGTTTAGACGTGCCTAAACTGACCTGGCGCCGACTCCTCTGCGCGACCGCTCCGCTCGTGGCGGCGCCGCTCGGGATGAAGCTCGCGCTGGACGGCAGCGCCGAGGCCGCGCCGCACACGGCTGACGGCCACGCCGACGGTTGGCCGACCGCGTCGCAACTCGGCGCCGCGGCCCCGGGGCACGCCGCGATGATCGGCGAGGGCGCGGCGATGGGCGGATTCGCGGGGGGGATCGCGGCGATGTGGGCAACCGGGCTGTTGGCCGGCTAAGTGCCGCTTCAGGGAATGCCCCGCAGGTCCCTCGCGCG
>DASSVY010000173.1:0-4342 GCA_035705535.1 Gaiella sp.
TCGTCGAGTCGTCGATGAGCTCACCGGTCTACGAGCTCCTCAAGCGCCCGGACGAGCTGTTCGTCGTGGAGCATGCACATCTCCGGCCGCGCTTCGTCGAGGATTCCGTGCGGATCGCGCTCGCGGAACTGCTCGGGCTCGAGCCGGAGCTGGACGACGACGACTTCGTGCTCTCCCGCCAGGTGAACCTCGAGACGATCCACGACCACGATGTCGTTGCAGAGCGCTGGGGCACGGCCGGCGAGCTCCGGGCGGAGCTCTCGGGCGGCGCGCCCGTCGATCGGCAGACCTCGCTCGAGGACTGGCTCTCGGGCTAGACCTACGACCGCGATGGGGCGCCGCGCGCAAACCGCGGCTCGGTCCCGGCGAGCAGGCGGCGGATGTTCTGCCGGTGCAGCGCGACGACCCCGAGCGCGGCGACCGCCGTGAACGCGACCACGGGCCACGACGAGCCGAGCGCGATGCACAGCAACGGGAGCGCGAGGGCGGCGAGCATGGACGACAGCGAGGCATACCGGGTGAGCGCGAAGGCGCCGAGCCAGATCGCCGCGCAGCCCAGTGCGGCCCACGGCGCGAGCGCGAGCGCCACCCCGCCGGCCGTCGCGACCATCTTCCCGCCCTTCGAGAAGCCGAGAAACACGGGACGCGCGTGGCCGAGCATCGCCGCTGCACCGGCGAGCACGCCGACCCAGTCGCCGCCGAGCCGGAGCCCGAGCGCGGCGGGGACGAGGCCCTTGAGGACGTCGAGCACGGCGACCGGCAGGCCAAGCGACCTCCCGTAGACGCGCCAGACGTTCGTCGCGCCCACGTTCCCGCTGCCGTGGCGGCGGATGTCGTCGCCGCGGAGAAGGCGGGGAAGGACGTAGCCGAAGGGGATGGAGCCGACGAGATACGCCGCGAGGATGACTAGGACATCCGAGATGACACGTCTCCTGACGCTCCGGGGCGCCGCTGGGCGTGCCGGGCCGGTGGGGAGAGTATGGGCAATACGGCCCCAGAAGGCGCGGCGCGCTCAGCGGCGCCAGGGCGCGGCGGAGCCGGGCTCCGCCCGACGGGAGCCGTGCCCGGCCGGTGCGTCAGGTGGAGATCGAGTACGCGGCGATCCATCCGTTGACGACGTCCCAGTCGAGGTTCTCGAAGAACGCGTCCACGTACGAAGCCCGATCGGTCTGGTAGTCGAGGAAGTACGCGTGCTCGTAGACGTCGAGCGCGACGAGCGGTGTCCCGTTCCACACCGGGAACGTGTTCTGCGCGTCGCCGATGTAGTTGAACAGCCGGCCCTCGTCCCGGTCGTACGCGGTCCAGGCCCACCCTCGCGCGGCCATCGCAGTCGCCTTCAGGTCGGCCCTCCATGCGTCGACGGAGCCGAAGTCCCGCTCGACCAGCGCCCTGAACGCGCCGTGGGGGTCGCCTCCCTCACCGCCGAGGTGCGCGAAGTAGAGCTCGTGGTTCTTGATCCCGCCGATCGCGAACGTGAGGTCGAGCTTGAGCGCCCTGACCTCCGAGTACACCTGATTCGCCTTGTCCCGGTCGGCTTCCGAGAGGAGCCCCAGGATCTCGTTGCGCTTCGCGACGTACCCCTGGTAGAGCCGATGGTGCGCCTCGACGGAGGCGCGAGAGATCCCCGAGAGCTGGAGCAGCCTCGGGTCGAGCGGACGGGCGGAGATCTCCTCGAACGTCGACATCGCGGCTCCTGGTGCGGCAGGACGGGACGGGCGGGAGCATATCCTTGCGTCGACAGACGACGACCGAAGGAGAGAGACCGATGGCGTACTCCGTGCCAGACCTCGCATATCCCTTCGACGCGCTCGAGCCGCACATCGACGCGCGCACGATGGAGATCCATCACGACAAGCACCACGCCGCGTACGTCACGAACCTGAACGCCGCGCTCGAGGGCACCGAGTGGATGGACCGCCCGATCGAGGCCGTCCTCGCGAACCTCGAGATCATCCCCGAGGACAAGCGCGCTGCCGTCCGCAACAACGGCGGCGGGCACGCGAACCACACGCTCTTCTGGGAGATCATGGGCCCCGACGGCGGCGGCGAGCCCTCGGGCGAGCTCGGCGCGGCGATCTCCGACACGTTCGGCTCGTTCTCCGACCTCCAGACCCAGGTCAACGACGCGGGCGTCAAGCGCTTCGGCTCCGGCTGGAGCTGGCTCGTCTGGGACGGCACGGGGCTCGCAGTGCTCTCGACCCCGAACCAGGACTCTCCCGTGATGGAGGGCAAGACGCCGATCCTCGGGGTCGACGTCTGGGAGCACGCCTACTACCTCAGCTACCAGAACCGGCGCCCGGATTACCTCGCCGCCTGGTGGAACGTCGTGAACTGGGACGCCGTGGCGGCGAAGTTCGACACGGCGCGCTCGGGGTAGCCCGAAGCCCAATCCGGTCGGCCGTTCCGCACGTATTCCGGGGCATGGACGCGGCGATCCCCGTGCGGCTCGACTTGCCGCGCGCACCGAGAGGGGACAGCATCCCCAAGGTGAGCGTAGACTCGCGAACCGACGCCGAGCTGATCGGCCTGGTCGCCGACGGCGACCACCGGGCGTTCGAGGAGCTCCACCGCCGCTACGCCAGGCCCGTGCTCGGGATTGCCCTGCGCAGGATCGGCGACAGGGGCCGCGCCGAGGACGCGACACAGGACACGTTCGCGAGCCTGTGGCGTTCCGCCGGGCGCTTCGACCCGACGCGAGGCAAGGCAACGTCGTGGCTCTTCACGGTGGCGCGCAACGCGATCATCGACGGTCTCCGTCGCAGGCCCGAAGCGACGGTGGAATCGCCGCCCGACGTGGCGGAGCCGGGCCCCGGGCCCGACGACGCGGCCGAGAGCGAGTGGGTCACGTGGCGCGTGCACCGCGCCCTCGAGACGCTGCCCGACCACGAGCGCACGCTCGTCGAGCTCGCCTACTGGAGCGGTCTCTCGCAGTCGGAGATCGCAGACCATCTGGAGATCCCGCTCGGGACGGTCAAGACCCGGACACGGTCCGCGCTGAGCCGGCTCGCGGACGAGCTAGGAGACGAGCTGCGATGAGCGACGTGCGCGATCTCGTCGGCGACGTCGACCCCGAGGAGCACGAGCGGCTGCAGCGCGTCCACGCGCTCCTGGAGCAGGCGGGGCCGCCTCCGTCTCTCTCTCCGGACAGCGCGCGTCCGCCGGCTCGGTCTGCCGACGTCATCCCGTTCCCCCGGCGCTACCGGCCGCTCGCGGCGGTCGCGGCCGTGGCCGCCGCCGCGGTGCTGTTCGCCGTGGGCTACGTCGTCGGAAACAGCGGGCCCGGCGCCGAGTTCACCGTCGCGATGAGCGGTGCCGGCGGCGCCTCGGCGAAGCTCGTGGTCTACGAGATGGACGGCGCCGGCAACTGGCCGATGGAGTTGCGCGTCGACGGTCTCGCCGAGGGCCGCTACGCCCTCTGGCTGACGCGGAACGGACGGCTCGCCGAGCCGTGCGGGACGTTCGCGGTCGCCTCCGGTGTGACGCGGGTGCCGCTCAACGCGCCGTACAAGCTCCGCGCGTTCGACGGCTGGGTCGTCGTGCCCTCGGGCTCGAGGCAGCCTGTCCTGACCACCTGAGGCGCGTGCCGGGCCCGAGACGGCCCGGCACAGCGTCTCGTCCTAGCCGTGCTTGCCGTGCCCGTTGGCGTTGCCGTTGCCGTGCCCGGATGGTGGGCCGCTCGTGGCCCCCGTGGCGGGCTGGGCAGCGCCGGCAGCCGACGACGTGTGCTTCGGCCCCTTGGGGCCGTGCGCCTTGCCCGAAGACCCGGACGAGGTCGTCGTCGCGGTGTCCTCCGTGGTCACCTGCGACTGCTTGCCCTTGAGCTTCGCGGCCTTCACCTTCGCGGCCTTCACCTTCGCCGCCTTGACGGCGGCGGCGGAGCAGGGGCCCATCGTGTCACCGTGGCGCTGATGCGCTCGGAACCACGCGACCATCGCGACCTTGATCGTCACGTGGCCCTTGTGGCAGATGGTCACCTTGCCGTGGTACTGCCCGCCGGCCCCGTACTGGGCGTTCCCGGGGTTGGCGAGATCCTTTGCGAGCCCGGTGCCACCGATCACCGCAAACGCGGCGACGGCACATACTGCGACGAGCGAGGCGATAACGACACGCCTTCCGAACTTTCGTTCTCTCATGCGTGTCCCCCTCTCTAGTGGACGACCAACACGGTATCGGATCGTATCGCCGCGGGCGCAAGTCAGACCCCCCGATCTAGGGATCGTGGGCTGCGACCTCCGGTGCGAGCGGATTGAGAGCCCGCGCGCGGGCGATCGCGCCGGCGCGTTCGCGCTCGGTCGACGCAGCCCCGAGCGAGAGCCAGGCGCTCCACGACCGTGGATCCATG
>DASSVY010000174.1:0-2190 GCA_035705535.1 Gaiella sp.
GAGGAGCTCGGCCGGGTCCTGCCGGTGCTCGAGGCGCTCCCTGGCCGCCCGCTCTCCGTCGACACGTCGCGCGCAGAGGTCGCGCGCAGGGCAGTGGCTCTCGGAGCCGTGATGATCAACGACGTGACCGCGCTCCGGCGCGAGCCTGAGCTCGCCGAGGTCGTCGCCGACGCGGGCGTCGACGTGTGCCTGATGCACATGCGAGGAACCCCTCGGACGATGCAGGACGACCCGCGCTACCGCGACGTCGTCTCCGACGTCACCTCGTTCCTCGAGGAGCGGATCGCGTTCGCGGTCGAGGCGGGGATCGCCGAGGACCGGATCTGCGTCGACCCGGGAATCGGGTTCGGGAAGACGCCCGACCACAACCTAGAGCTCCTCCGGCGGCTCGACCGGATCGTGTCGCTCGGGCGCCCGGTGCTCGTCGGCGTGTCGCGCAAGTCGACCCTCGCGCGCCTCCTCGGCGAGCCGGGGGCCGTCGGGAGCGACGCGGCCTCCGTCGGCGCCGCCGTCGCCGCCTTCGACCGCGGCGCCGCGCTGTTCCGCGTCCACGACGTGCGGCCCCACGTCGAGGCGCTTGCAGCCGCCGCGGCGGTGGAGCGGGGAAGCGTCCTCGCATGACCATCGAGCTCACGGGCATCGAGCTCTTCGGCTTTCACGGAGTGCTCGAGACGGAGCGGAAGCAGGGACAGCGGTTCCTCGTCGATCTCGAGCTGACGCTCGCCGACGAGACCGCCGGCGTCGCAGCGGCAAGCGACCGCATCGAGGACGCGGTCGACTATCGCGACGTCCTCGCCGCCGTGCGGGGCGTCTCGGGCGCTCACGCCTACAACCTCCTCGAGGCGTTCGCCTCGGCCATCGCCGCGTCGTTGCTCGACCGTTTCCCGCTCTCCGCCGTCAGGGTGCGGGTGCGGAAGCCCGAGGTCGTGCTCTCGACGCCCGTCGAGCACGCCGCCGTCGTCGTCGAGCGTGCGCGTTAGATGATTAGCGGCGCTTCGCGGGCCGCTCGAGCGCGGCCGAGCTCAGCGACAGCTGATAGCTCGCGCTGACCGTCGTCGAGGGAAGCGTCACGGCGACGTACGCCCAGCGTCCCTTGCCGACGTTGTCGTAGACGAGGCGCTCGCTGGTTCCGCCCGTGATCGCCCGGGCGAGCCTGCCGCTCGTCGCGAACCTGCCGACAACGGTGGGCGCCGTGCTCGTGAACAGCGAGAGGTCACCGTTGTCGGTCGCCTTGAGGGTGCCGACGACGCGGCGCTTGGCCGGAAGCCAGACGCGGAAGACGTCCCGCGGGTCCTCCCACTCGTCGACGCGACCGGCGATCTTGCCGATCCGCTTCGCCGACGTCGTCAGCGGCGGCTGCTTGCTGAGGTACATGTCCCGCGCGGGGTCGACCTCGTCGATGTCGTCGTTGGGCTCGAAGACGTCGTTCACCGGCGTCGGCAGCGCGAGCGCCGCGCCGACGTCGAGGCTGCCGAAGCCCGACGCCGAGTCTCGACCCGGCGGGCCGATGTCCCGGGCAGACCTGCGGAGGACCTCCGCGACCTGCGAGGCCGTCAGCTCGGGACGGGCGGTCCAGATCCACGCGGCCGCGCCGGCGACGATGGGTGAGGAGAAGCTCGTGCCGTCCTCGGGCTGCCAGTTTCCACCGATCGCGCTCGCAACGAGGATCCCGACCCCCGGGGCCGCGAGATCGACGTAGTTCGAGCGACTCGAGAACGACGCGACCGCGCCGGACGAGTCGGTCGCGGCCACCGTCGTCACGTGCTCGAGCGCCGCCGGATAGCCGATCGGGCTCCCCTCCTGACCGCTGTTGCCGGAGGCCGCGACGACGAGCGAGCCGAGCGCGACCGCCTGCTTCACCGCGAGCTCGACCGCGAGGTCGCGGCTGCCGCCGACGCTGAGGTTGATGACACCGCGGCCCGCGCGGGCGGCGGCGAGGATCCCGGCCGCGATTTGGCCGGACTCGAGCCGTGTGCCGGAGCCCAGCGCGGCGTCCCACGAGCGGAGGACGGCCTGGGGGTAGATCCCGACGGTGCCGATCCCGTTCGCCGGCGCGCCGATCACCGAGGCGACGGAGGTGCCGTGCTCGCCGCCGACCCCGGCGGGCTCCTGCGAGTTCAGGGCCACCAGGTCCGGCCGGCCGACGAACTCGGGATGGGCGAAGTCCACACCCGAGTCGACGATCGTGAT
>DASSVY010000175.1:0-7935 GCA_035705535.1 Gaiella sp.
TCAAGATCGGCGGGATCTCCCGCACTGCGGCGGAGGAGCGCGCCCGCGTCCTGCTCCGGCGAGTCGGGCTCGAGGAGAAGGCGGACGCCTATCCCGACCAGCTGAGCGGCGGCCAGCAGCAGCGCGTCGCGATCGCACGCGCGATGGCGATGGAGCCGAAGGTGCTCCTCCTGGACGAGATCACCTCCGCGCTCGACCCGGAGCTCGTCAACGAGGTGCTCCGCCTCGTGCGCGACCTCGCGGAGCAGGGCATGACGATGGTGATCGCGACCCACGAGATGAGCTTCGCGCGCGAGGTCGCGAACACGATCTGCTTCCTCCACGACGGCCAGATCCTCGAGATGGGGCCGCCGACGCAGATCTTCGAGGCGCCGCGCGAGAAGCGCACGCAGACGTTCCTGCGAGGCGTTCTGGAAGCCGGGACGATCTAGGTCGACGGTCTGCCCGTCGACGTGCACACGGCCCGCGCCGAGACGCTCTTCCACCCGCAGTTCGCGCTCGTCTGCATTTACTCCCTCGCGACGACGCTCGCCGCGGGCGCGCTGCTTCCCGTCCTGCCGCTCTACGTGCGGGGGCCCCTGGACGGGGGCGACGTCGCCGTGGGCCTCGTGATGAGCGGCGCGCTCCTCGTCGGCGCGCTCGCCCAGCCGATTCTCGGGCGCCTCGCCGATCGCCGCGGGCGGCGCCTCCTCCTGCTCGGCGGGCCGCTCGTCTTCAGCTCGTTCCTTGCGCTGTTCGCGTTCGCGTCGGACCCTGCCACGCTCTTCGCGTTGCGGGCTGCCGCGGGAGTGGGGGACGCGGCGTGCATCGTCGGCTCGGTCACGATGATCAACGACCTCGCGCCGGACAGCCGGCGAGGCGAGGCGTACAGCCTCTACTCGCTCGCCGCCTGGGCCGGGCTCGGGCTCGGGCCGGTGATCGGAGACTTCGTGCACCGCGCGGCGTCGTTCGACGCGGTCTGGGTCGTCGCGATCGCCCTCTCCCTCTCGGGCGCCGCGCTTGCGGTCGCCCTGCCCGAGACGAGGCCGCAGACCGCGCGGCCTCGGCCCGCGTTCGCATTCTTGAGCCGCTATGCCGCCGTCCCCGGCGCCGTGATCGCCCTCGAGATGTTCGGGTTCGCGGCGCTCGTCGTCTTCTCGCCGCTCTACGCACGCGAGCTCGGCATGCAGGGCGCCGGGCTCGTCCTGCTCGTCAACGCGGCGGTCCTCGTTGCGATGCGGGTCCTCGGCCGGCGGCTGCCCGACCGCGTCGGACCGAGGCGCGCGGCGTCGACGGGCGTCCTGCTCGCCGCCGCAGGAATCGGGCTGGCCGCCGCGCTCGGCAGCCCGGCCGGTTTGTACCTCGGCGCTGCGGTCTTCGGCGCCGGCCATGCGCTCCTCTATCCGGCGCTCTTCCTTCTCGCGGTGGGACGGGCGCCCGAGGACGAGCGGAGCGCGGCACTCGGCAGCCTGAAGGCGCTCGAGGGCCTCGGCTTCGCGTTCGCCGCCGCCTTCATCGGCCTCACTGCCTCGCTCGGCGGGTACGCCGTCGCGTTCGCGGTGGCCGCGGCGGTCACCGCGACCGGGCTCATCCCGCTCCGCGTGTTCGTGCCACGCTCCCGGATCGAGCAACCCGCCCTGGAAGTTCGATGATTGACATTCGGTATTCGAATATCCTAGGATCGAGGCCGCGCGCCGGGAGCATGCATGCTCCGGTGCGTATGCGTCGGAAGGGGCAGGCACGTGGCTAGAGAGCACGGGAAGGCGCTCGCGCGGGACGGCCTCGCGACGCTCGAGTGGCTCGAGCGCTACCTCGAGCGCGTGCGCGAGCTGCCGGTGCTCGCGCAGGTCGAGCCCGGTGAGATCCGCGCCCGCCTGCCGGAGCACGCGCCCGAGGCAGGCGAGCCGTTCGCGGAGCTCCTGCGCGACCTGGACGACGTGCTCATGCCAGGGCTGACCCACTGGCAGAGCCCGAGGTTCTTCGCCTATTTCGCCACCTGCGCGTCGGAGCCGGCGATTCTCGCGGAGCTGCTCGTCGCCGGGCTCAACAACGTCGGGATCCTCTGGCGGACGTCGCCCGCGCTCCAGGAGCTCGAGCAGGTGACGCTCGCGTGGCTCGCGGAGCTGATCGGCCTGCCCGCCGGCTGGCACGGCCAGCTCGAGGACGGGGCCTCGATCTCGACGCTCGCGGCACTTGCCGCCGCGCGGCACGGTCGACCGGACCGTCGCGTCGTCGTCTGCTCGGAGCACGCGCACTCGTCGGTCGAGAAGGCGTGCCGGCTGCTCGACCTCGAGATCCGGAAGACGCCCGCCGACGACGCGTTCCGGCTTCACGTCGATGCCCTCGACCTGACGGACGCCTGCGCGGTCGTCGCCACCGTGGGCACCACCTCGTCCACGTCGGTCGATCCCGTCGCGCCGATCGCGGATGCCTGCGAGGAGCGCGGCGTCTGGCTGCACGTCGACGCCGCGTACGCGGGCGCGGCGATGGTGTGCCCCGAGCATCGCTGGGCGTTCGAGGGGATCGAGCGCGTCGACTCGATCGTCGTGAACCCGCACAAGTGGCTGCTCACGACGCAGGGCTGCTCCGCCTTCTGGACACGGCGGCCCGACGAGCTGCGCGATGCGTTCAGCGTGATCCCCGAGTACCTCCGCACCTCCGACGAGGTCGTCAGTTTCAGCGAGTACGGGCCGGCACTCGGTCGCTCGTTCCGCGCGCTCCAGCTCTGGGCGGTGATGCGCTGCTACGGGCGGGAAGGGCTGCAGGCCGCGATCCGCAACGCCGTCTCGCTCGCGGAGGGATTCGAAGGCTGGGTGCGCGATGAGCCGGGCTGGGAGCTCTGCGCCCCGCGGCCGTTCTCTGTCGTCTGCTTCCGCCGGGAGGGCTCGGACGACGACAACGCCGCGCTGCTCGCGCGTGTCAACGCACGCGGCGAGGTGTTCCTCTCGCACACGAAGCTCGACGGCCGGTACGTGCTGCGGCTGGCGATCGGGAACCCCTGGACGACCGATGAGGACGTGCGCAGGGCGTGGGACGTGCTCCGCGAGGAAGGGGCGTGAGTCGGCTCGCCTGGCACGAGGTCGGCGCGGCCGGCGACGAGCCCGAGGGGACGCTCCGCCGCGTCGAGGTCGCCGACACGGCCGTCTGCCTCGCGCGGACCGGAGAGCGCTGGCTCGCCTTCGACGACACGTGCACGCACGAGGAGTGCTCGCTCGCCGAGGGGGAGCTCGACGGTGAGGTTGTGATCTGCCCGTGCCACGGATCGGAGTTCGACGTTCGCACCGGCGACGTGGTCACCCCGCCGGCCCTCGACCCGCTCCCGATCTACGAGGCCCGCGAGGACGGAGGGACGCTGTTCATCCGCCTGGCCGCGCCTGCCGCTGCCGAAGGCGCGCGGGCGGCCGGGGCGGCAGACGCCCTCGCGGAGGCGACGGTCCCGGGGCCGTCCCTCGACGGGCTCGCGCTCGACGATGTCGACCTGACCGACCTGGACGTGTGGGAGCGTGGTGTCCCGTACGACTGGCTCGCCCTGCTCCGCCGCGAGGCCCCCCTCCACTGGCAGCCCGAGGAGGAGGGCTCCGGCTTCTGGGTGCTCACGCGCTACGAGGACGTGGTGCGGGTCGCCAAGGAGTGGGAGACGTTCTCGTCCGAGCTCGGCGGCACCTCGCTCCAGGACCTGACGCCGGAGGAGCTCGCGGCGCGCCGCTCGATGATCGACACCGACCCGCCGCCGCACACGCGGATGCGCGCGCTCGTCAACAAGGGCTTCACGCCGCGGGTCGTGAACGCGTACGAGGAGCGGATCCGCGCTCTGGCCCGGGACATCCTTCGGACCGCCGTCGCCCGGGGCGAGTTCGACTGGGTCGAGTCCGTCGCGGCGGAGATCCCGATGTGGGTCTTCTCGGAGATCATGGGGCTCCCGGTCGAGGACCGGCGACTGATCATCGAGCTCGGCGACAAGATCCTCGGCAACACCGATCCCGAGGTCGTCGGCGAGGAGAACGTGGCCGAGCGGGCGCTGCGCGACCCCGAGCTGCGCAAGCTTCCTTTCTCGAGCCCGTTCTCGCTGGATCTCATCGAGTACGGCCGGGCGCTCGGCGAGGCGCGTCGTCAGGACCCGCGCGACGACATCACGACGAGGCTCGTCGAGGCGGAGCTCGACGGCTCCCGCCTGAGCGAGCAGGAGTTCGGGACGATGTTCATCCTCCTCACGACGGCCGGGAACGAGACGACGAGGCACACGCTCAGCCTCGGGCTCGTCGACCTCCTCGCGAACCGGGACGAGCTGGAGCGGCTCGTCGACGATCCCTCGCTCGCCGCGACGGCTGCGGACGAGCTCCTGCGCCGCGCGCATCCGGTGCACCACTTTCGCCGAACCGCCACGCAGGATGTCGTCCTCCACGGTCGGCGGATCGCACGCGGGGACAAGGTGACGATCTGGTACGCCGCGGCGAACTACGACGATCGCCAGTTTCCCGACCCGTACCGGCTGGACGTCGGTCGCGCCCCCAACAAGCACGTCACGTTCGGCCTCGGTGGGCCGCACTTCTGTCTTGGCGCCCACCTCGCCAAGCTCGAGGTCCGGATCTGGCTCGAGGAGCTCGTCCCGTACCTTCCGCGGCTCGAGCTGACGGGGGAGCCGGTACGGCTACGCTCGAACTTCTTCAACGGCGTCAAGCGCCTTCCCGTCCGGATCGGCGCATGACCGCGCGCACGGAGAGCCCGAGGATGACGGACCACGAACACGAGGCGAAGGCGGCGCTCGCGGCGCTCGACGCGACCGGGCTCAAGGCGGTTCGCCTGCTCTACACCGACCTGCACGGCGTCGCGCGCGGGAAGGACATCCCGCTGCGCCACTTCCCCGGGATGGCCGGCGACGGCGTGACGTTCTGCGGTGCGGTGATGGGCACCGACCTCCGTCACACGCCCGTTGTCGGCGGGGAGGAGGGGTACGTCGACCTCGCCGTCCGACCCGACCTCTCGACGCTGCGCGTCGTCCCCTGGCTGCCGGAAGTGGCGTGGTGCCTCGGCGAGGCGTGGACGCTCGACGGGGGAGAGCACTGGCCGGTGTGCCCTCGCAACCTGCTGCGGCGCGTCGTCGCGGACTACGCCGAGCTCGGGCTCGCACCGATCGTCGCGCCCGAGCTGGAGTTCTTCCTCGTCGAGCGCGACCCGGCCGCGCCGGGTGGCCTGCGCCGCTACGTCGACGAGCTGTCTCGCGTCTACACGGTCGGCGCCGTCTCCGACCCCCGCGAGGTCGTCCTCCGGATGCTCCTCTGGTGCGACGAGCTCGGCCTCGAGGCGTTCGCCGCGAACCACGAGTTCATGAACTCGCAGTACGAGATCAACCTGAGGCACTCGAGCGCCCTCGACTCGGCCGACCGGGCGTTCATGCTCAAGGCCGCCGTGAAGGAGATCGCGGTGCGGGAGGGGCTGCTCGCGACGTTCATGGGCCGGCCGTTCACGGACCAGGGCGGGTCGGGCTTCCACCTCCACTTCTCGCTGAACGGAGAGGACGGACGCAACGCCTTCGCCGACGACACGCGAGCGGACGGGCTGAGCCCGCTCGCGGCCTCGTTCGTCGCCGGGGTGATCGACCACGCCCAGGGGCTGCAGGCGGTCCTCGGGCCGACGATCAACTCGTACAAGCGGATCCTCCCGGACAGCCTCGCGCCGACGCACGCGAACTGGGGGCACGACAACCGCACGGCGTTCTGCCGCATCCCGAAGGAGCGCGGCTCCAAGGCCCGCGTCGAGGTACGCACGGGCGACGGCTCGGCGAACGCGCACCTGATCACCGCGGCGATCCTCCTCGCGGGCCTCGACGGGCTCGAGCGCGGCCTCGAGCCGCCCGAGCCCGTGGTCGGGGACGCGTACCGGATGGACGACGCGCACGCGGGCACGAGGCTGCCCGATGACCTCGGCGCCGCGCTCGACGCGCTCGAGACGGACACCTGGCTCGTGGAGCGTCTCGGGCAGCAGCTCGTGACGACGTTCGTCGCGATGAAGCGATTCGAGGTCGAGCGGTTCCGGGAGGTCGTCGGCGAGCTCGACCGCGACGTGATCTCGGTGTGGGAGGTCGAGGAGTATGCGGCGCACCTTTGAGGTGACCGAGCGGCTCGTCCGCGTCGAGGTTGACGGCGAGCCGCGCTGGGGGCGCCGCGAACGCGAGCGCATCGTGCTCGAGGATGGGACGGAGGTCACCGAGACGGAGGCGCTCTACCTCGCTCCGGTCGAGCCGACGAAGATTCTCGCCGTCCACCTGACCTATCGCTCGCGCATCGAGGAGTACGCCGCGCGGACGCCGCCGGAGCCGTCGTACTTCGTCAAGCCGCCCACGACGCTGAACGGGCACCGCCGGCCGGTGCGGATGGCGAAGGGCACGCGGTTCCTCAACTACGAGGGAGAGCTTGCGGTCGTCGTGGGGAGGCGGATGAAGGGCGTACCGCTCGACCAGGCGCTCGACCAC
This sequence comes from Gaiella sp., assembly GCA_035705535.1. Lineage (GTDB taxonomy): Bacteria > Actinomycetota > Thermoleophilia > Gaiellales > Gaiellaceae > Gaiella. The sequence continues at coordinate 6,449 of DASSVY010000175.1, forward strand.
GTCGCCGGCTACACCTGCGCGAACGACGTCGGCATGCACGACTTCCGCCACGCCGACCGCGGGGCGATGCTGCGGGTGAAGGGGCAGGACGGCTTCCTCCCGCTCGGGCCGGAGCTCGTCCCGGCCCGTGAGCTCGACCCGTCGTCCTTCACGTTGCGCACGTGGCTCAACGGCCACGTCGTCCAGGAGACGACCGCCGCCGACCTGATCTTCGGGGTCGCGTACCAGCTCGCCGACCTGTGCCGCACGATCACGCTGGAGCCCGGCGACGTGATCCTCACCGGGACGCCTGCGAACTCCCGCCCGATGAAGCCCGGCGACGTCGTCGCGGTGGAGATCGACGGCCTCGGCCGGCTGGAGAACACGATCGAGGAGTGGGACGTCGACCTGAGCGGCCCGGGGGAGCAGCCGCAGGTCTCGGCGCAGACGCTCCACGTCGCGCTTGCGATCCCGGAGGACGAGGCGGAGCGCATGGTGCTCGAGGGGCGCGTCCCGTGAGGGGGCGCAGCAGCTGATCCGCCTCGGCCGGATCGACCACGTCTGCCTCCGCGTCCGGGATCTCGACGAGGCGGCCGCGCGCTGGGCGCTCCAGTTCGGGCTCGTCGAGCGCTCGCGCGAGGCGGGTCGTGCGCTGCTCGCGTGCAACGACGAGCCGTACTCGCTGGAGCTCGTCGAGGGGGACGAGCCGGGGTTCGACCACGTCGCGTTCGAGCTGCACCGGCGCTGCTCGCTCGACGACGCGCGCGCGCACCTCGCCGCCGCGGGAGTGCCGGCCGACGAGCACGACGGGGCGCTCTGGCCGTCCGACCCCGACGGCCGTGGAATCGAGCTGCGCGCGTGCCGTGAGCCCGGAGACGAGACGGACCGGTGGCCGCAGCACGCGCGGCCGTCGGCAACCGTCCACATCGGCGGGCCGCGGCGGCTCGGGCACGTGAACTGCCTCACCGGCGCGATCCGCGAGAACATGGCGTTCTACCGCGACGTGCTCGGGATGTCGGTCTCGGACTGGCTCGGAGACGGAGGCGTCTGGCTGCGCATCGACTCGGAGCACCACGTGCTGGCTCTGGTCGACCGCGGCTACGCGCACTTCCACCATCTCGCGTTCGACGTCGTCGACATCGGGAAGATGCGCGACCTCCTCGACCACGTCGCCCGCCACGGCCGCTGGGTCTCGTGGGGCCCGACGCGTCACGGGATCGCGGGGAACATCGCGACGTACGTGCGGATCACCGAGGAGCCGTGCCATGTCGAGCTGTACTGCGACATGGAGCGGCTCGAGGAGGACCACGTCCCGCGTGTCTATCCCGACGACCGCTACTCCTCGAACACGTGGGGGCCGCTGCCGCCGCGCTCGTACTTCCGCTTCGACCCGGTCGCGATCGAGTACGAGCGGGAGAGCCTCGAGACGCGCGGTCACGTGCTGCCGCCCGTGGAGGCGAGCGCGTAGTGCCGCTCACCGGCTACACGATCCCGCGCACGGCGACCGG
>DASSVY010000176.1:0-2093 GCA_035705535.1 Gaiella sp.
TCCGAGTCGAGGCCGGAGGACGAGGCGACGGTCATCCACACGAACGTGGACGGCGTCCTGCGGATCACGCGCCTCTGCCTGCCGCACGTGCGAGACGGGGGACACATCCTCTTCATGGGGTCCGTCGCCGGGCGACAGGCATACCCTCATGGCGCCTCGTACATCGCGTCGAAGTTCGCTGTGCGGGGCTTTTCCTACGCCTTGCGCGAGGACCTGCTCGGCCGCCCGATCCGGGTCACGACGGTGGACGCGGGGCTCGTCGAGACCGAGTTCTCGCTCGTGCGCTTCGGCGGCGACCAGGACAAGGCGGATGCGGTCTACGACGGCCTCGACCCGGTGACGCCGGACGAGGTGGCCGAGTGCGTGCTGTTCGCGCTGACGCGGCCGCCGCACGTGAACCTCGACGAGATCGTGATCAAGGCGCTCGCTCAGTCGAGCGGCGCGCGGGTGGCGCGCCGGGAGGCCTAGATGGTTGATCGGCAATTCACGCGAACCGGATGGCGCCCCAGACACGGCGCCGGATCACCCCGTCCGGTCACGGTCCGTACCTTCGGGTACGTGCCGCGCCCGCCCGGTGCGCCCGGCTTGGTCTGGGACGCCCCCGGACGTCACGCCAATCACCGATCAACCATCTAGCCGCCGCGTGTCGCTGACGATCCTCGAGGGCTCGACGTTCTGCATCTGCGACGAGCTCGGCGACGTGCGGGGTGGCCACGGCGGGCTGTACGCGCACGACACGCGCTTCCTCTCGACGCTGACGCTCACGATCAACGGCCGGCGGCCGCTCCTCCTCTCGTCGGGCAGGGTCGAGTACTTCTCGGCCGCCTTCTACTCCCGCAATCCCCTGGCCGGCGGGCTCGACCAGGACGCCCTCTCGATTGCGCGACATCGCTTCGTCGGCGACGGCCTCCAGGATCACGTCGTCATCCGCAACGAGACGCGCGCACCGGTCGCCTTCACGGTCGAGCTGGACTTCGGGACGGACTTCGCGGACATCATCAGCGTCAAGCAGCACGACTTCGCGCTCGGCGATCCGTTGCACGCCCCGGACCTGCCGCTCCCTGCGGAGGCGCGCTACGACGAGCGCGCGGGCCGAGTGGTGCTCGAGGAGAGCGACGGGCGCGGCGGCCGGACACAGGTCGTGCTCTCGCGGAGCGCCAGCGGAAGCGGAGGGGCCGGAGCCGTCCACTTCGACGTGGCACTCGCACCCCACTCGTCCTGGGACGTGCGCGTCGACGTCGCCGTCTCGCTCGACGGCGAGGTGGAGCATCCCGAGCAGGTCGAGCGCCGGTTCGGCACCGAGCGGGCCCGTGTCCGGGAGTCGTTCGACGCCTGGTCGCTCCGCCTGCCGCGTCTCTCGACCACGTCGGACGACCTCCGCCACTCGTTCGCCCAGTCGGTCGCTGACCTCGCGGCGCTCCGGCTCCGGGCCGGGGAGGGCCCGGGGCGCCTCCCGGCGGCGGGGATGCCCTGGTTCATGACCGTGTTCGGGCGCGACACGATCATTACGAGCCTGCAGACGATGCTGCTCGGGCCCGAGCTCGCGATCAGCGCGCTCGAGACGCTCGCGACCCTCCAGGCGCACACCGACGATCCGACGATCGACGCCGAGCCGGGGAAGATCCTCCACGAGCTGCGCGCCGGCCGCGCCGCCGAGAAGTGGTTTGCGCGGTACTACGGAACCGTCGACGCGACTCCCCTGTACCTCGTTCTCCTGTCGGAGGTCTGGCGCTGGACGGGCGACGACGAGCTCGCGCGGCGGCTCCGCGCGCCCGCGCTGGCAGCCCTCGCGTGGATCGACGACTACGGCGACCGCGACGGCGACGGCTTCGTCGAGTACGAGCGGCGCTCCGCCGGGCTCGAGAACCAGTCCTGGAAGGACTCGGGCGACTCGCAGCGCTTCCGTGACGGCCGGTTCGCGGAGGCTCCCATCGCGCCCGCGGAGGTGCAGGGCTACGTCTACGACGCGAAGCGGCGGCTCGCCGAGATCGCCCGGCACGCGTGGGGCGACGAGCCGCTCGCGACCCGGCTCGAGGCCGAGGCCGACGCGCTGGCCTCGCGCTTCGACGAGGCGTTCTGGGTGCCGGACCGCG
>DASSVY010000177.1:0-6032 GCA_035705535.1 Gaiella sp.
AACCGCATCGCGCGGCCGGCCACGGGTACCGATCAGGTACCCGGCGACGAGCGCCTTCCCGTGTCCCGGCGTGAGCGCGTGGGCCGCGCCCCAGAACGCCGCGACGAGCAGCGAGACGACGACGATGCCGGGCGACAGCCCACCGCGCCCGACGAGCGCCTCGAAACCGCCGCCCCGATGAGTCGGCGCGGCGCGGTCGTCGATTGCCGGTGGCGCGCCTGCGGCGTCCCCCGCCGCGTACCGCGCTGTCGCCGTGCGCACGTCCAGCGGCGACCGCAGCAGCGTCTGAGGGTACGCGCGCAGCTCGTCGGACCGGCTGGTCGAGGGAACGGACGCCTCAACGAGCCGAGCGCCGTCGCGCGCCGAGACGGTGATCTCGCGCCACCCGATCCGGCTCGAGAACGTGTGGTCGGCGAACGCCACCGACCGCCCACCGCGTGATGCCTGATAGATCGCCTCGAAACGGAGCGTCGGGAGGCCCCCCGCTCCCGCCCGCGAGGACACGCGATGCGCGACGGGCACGAGCCGCGCCCGCGTGCCGTCGACCCGCAGCTCGAGTTCGCGTGCGACGTCTGCCGCGTATCCGGGCGACCGGACGCGCCCGCCCTCCTGGTACGTCGGGATCTCGGCGAGGTCGAGGACGAACCGCACGTACAGCCGGCCTCCCGCCAGGTCGATCCCCGCGTAGTGGTTGACCGTGAAGTTCCCGAGCGGATGCGCGTCGACGCCGCCCGGCCGGACGAGCGAGGCGCCCGCGACGGCGACGACGACGGCCGCGAGCGCCCCGAGCCGCCTCACGAGAGCGCCGCTCGCGCGATGGGCGCCCAGCGCACCGAGAACGCGGGGCTCTGGTCGAGCGCCTTCCTGTACCAGGCGCGCATCTCGCCGTGGTCGCCGGCGCACCCCGCGGCGTAGCCGCGGTGGAAGAAGAGGAGCGCGTCGCGCGTCCCCAGCCGGAGCGCACGGTCGAGCCAGCGCTCTCCCTCGCCGCAGTGCCCGGCACGTGCGAGCGCCCAGCCGAGCGCGTCGTCCCCGTAGATGGAAGGTCGCGCGGCGTGCGCGCGGCGGGCTAGGCGCACCGTCTCGTCGGGACGGATCCCATGGTCGGCGCGGAACACCGCGGACTCGAGGTCGAGGCGGAGCCCGTTCGCGGCGAGCAGCCGGTCGATCGCGCCGACCGTCGCCCACTGGCGCGACGCCTCTCTCGTCCGCCCCTGCCGTTCGAGCAGGTCACCGAGCAACGAGACGAACTGCGGGAGCGGCACGGACGCGACGGCGCGGCGGGCGGTCGCGACGGCCGGGGGGAGACGGCCTTCGGCGGCCTCGATGCGCGCCCGCTGCTCGAGCGCGAGGACGTATCCGGGGAAGACCGTCAGCGCCGTGTCGACGTGGGCCTTCGCGTCCCGGATCCTGCCGTCGCCGAGGTCGAGCTTCGCCAGCTCGACGTGCGCCCAGGCGGTCGGTTCCGGGACACCGCCCGCGGCGTCGAGCGCCATCCCCATGGCGGACCTGGCTCCTGCGCGCTCACCGCGGAGCTCCCGGGCGTAGGCGACTCTCGCGTAGGAGGCGACGCTCGGCTTCAGCGCGGCCATCCGGTCGAACGTCGCGAACGCCGACCGATAGCGGCCGAGCTCGACGAGCGCGTCCCCGACGACGCCGTAGGGGCGCACGGCATAGGGCGCGCGGCGATGCGCCTCGCGGCCGAGCACGAGGGCGCTCCTGAAGTCGTGGCGGATCAGGGCGAGGTTGCCGAGCGCGAGCGTCGCCGTCGCATCCTTCGGACGGAGCTCGAGGACGCGGCGCAACGAGCGCTCGGAGAGCGGCAGGAACGCCGCGTCGCCCGTCTCGCGCCAGCGCACCTGGTAGGCCAGACCGAGGTCGTCGAGGCGATCCGCATCGGGGCCGGAGCGAACGAGCTCCCCCTCCAGCCGCGCCACGGTGGTTGCCGTGCCGCTGTCCCGGCCGAAGCCCGAGAGCACCGTCCCGGGGTCGAGCGAGGGCGCCGCGGGTGCCGCACCAGCGGGGCCGAGCTCCACCACGACGCCTGCGAGCAGGCCGCCGAGGCCGAGCGCGGCCACGACCGCGCCTGCCACGAGAAGTCTCGTCCTCCGCCTCATGCCATCCTCCCTCTCGAGCCTGGTTCGCGCATTCGAGCTCCGCGGTTCGGTCCGGCCGGAACGCGCCGCGCGGGGCGTCCCGGCCGGAACCGTGCGTCAGGGCTTCTGGAGGCCCTTGGTGTTGTCGAAGCCGGCCTTCGGGTCGGCCGCGTACGGGAACGTGGCGAACTCCGCCGCGTCCTCGCGATCGACGCCGTCCCCGAGCGGCAGCTTCTTGCCCTTGAGGAACCCGCCGACAGCCTGCTCTGCGATGTCGACCACGTCGTCGTCCAGACGGCGGCCGTTCGGCCAGCCCTGGGTGTCCCCGCCCAGCACGCCCAGGCGGTTGGGGCTCTTCGCGACCGGCACGCCGAGGTTGAGCCGCAGGACGTCCGCGAGCTTCCTCCCGGTGAAGTTCAGCTCGGGCACGCCCGTGAGCAGCACCGAGACGAGGTCGTCTCGGCCGGTCTCGGGGACGCCGAGTGAGTACAGCTTGTTGATCACCGCGGCCAGCATCGGCGACTCGTAGTACTTCCGGTACGCGGACTCGTTCCACGGCTGCTGAGAGTTCCACCGGTCCTTGAGGCCCGTCGGGATGATCACCTCGTTGACGAGGGGGTTGCCGAGGCGGTTGACCTGAACCCACGCGCCGGAGTCACGCGTGGCTCCGCCGCGGGTCGTCACCTTCCGCCGCTCGACCGAGGCCCACACGCCGATCGTCGAGCCCTTCGCCGCAAGGTCGGCGATGGGGACCTGGACGGCGAACGAGTGGACGCCGTAGCCGGCGAAGAAGTCCTTTCCTCCGCCCGTGTTCCCGGTGCCCTTGCGGATCGCGACGAGGTCGAAGATCGCCCCGATGTCACCGAAGAACGGGTCGTCCCGCTGGCCCGCGAACGCCTTCGAGTCGCCGTTGTCGAACGAGACGATCGACTTCGTGACGAGGCTCCGGTAGTCCGTAGTCGAGCGCGGGCCGATGTTGTTCGGCGGCGTCGTCCCGTGGGCGACGACGGTCGAGCGGCCCTTGGCGACGCGGGTCACCGTGTACGGCTGCGCGGTGTCGCCGAGGAACAGCTGCCCGGTCTTGCGCGTGAACTGGAACCGGTAGATCACGTCGGGCTTCACGTCGCCCGACGTGTCGATCTTCAGGTTGTAGCGAGCGCCCGGCGAGAACGTGTACCAGTTGGGCCCGGCGGCCGGGTCCTCGCCCGGGATCACGTTCGCCATGATCGTCACCGTGCTCGGCTTGTCCGGGCTCCGGAACGCGTAGACGTCCGTCAGGTCCGCCGCGGGGTCCTCCGCGATCAGCGGCGCCTCACGGTGGCTGGACGCCGTGCCGTCTCTTGGGCCGAGCGCGACTGCTGCGGCAAGCGCGGCGCCGGTGATCGCGGCGGCGCACCCCGCGAGCGCGATGGCCTTGCGCATCGTGGTGCTCCTTCCGTCGAAGTGGTCGGTCATCGGCCGCTTGTTCGCGACGCCGCCCGACCCGGTTCGGACCGAACCGTCCGGGCCCGTTTCGGCGAATCACGACCGTGCTCGCCCACGCGCCCCACGAGCCTGCCCCGATGCGCCAAGATCGACTGGCGTTGCAACGGCAGAGGCACCTGTCCGACGAGGCGCTCGTCGCCCTGGTCGCCCGCGGCGACGACGCCGCCCTGGGAGAGCTCTACGACCGCGTGGGGCGGGTCGCCTACGGGATCGCTTTCCGGATCCTCCGCGACGAGCGCCTCGCCGAGGATGCCGTCCAGGAGGGGTTCCTCGCCGTGTGGCGCTCTGCGTCGACGTTCCGGGCCGAGCGCGCGAAGGCGAGCACCTGGGTCGTGACGCTCGTGCACCGCCGGGCCGTCGACATCGTCCGACGGGAGGAGCGCCGTCGGGCCGAGCCGCTCGATCCGGCCGAGGGGCGCGAGACGCCCGATCCGGCCGGCTCGGCGGAGGACGAGGCGTGGCTCGGATTCGAGCGCGAGCGCGTCCTCGTGGCGCTCGCCGCGCTCCCCGACGCGCAGCGCGAGGCGCTCGAGCTCGCGTACTACGGGGGGTACTCGCAGTCGGAGCTCGCGGAGACCCTCGGCGTGCCGCTGGGTACGATCAAGAGCAGGATGTTCGCCGGGCTCGCGCGCTTACGTGAGCTGCTGGACGAGACCGAGACCGAGAGATCATGGACGCCGAGGCTCACGAGCTGATCGCCGGCTACGCGCTCGACGCGCTCGAGCCCGCCGACCGCGCCCGTGCGAAGGAGCTGCTCGAGCGGTCCGAGGAGGCGCGCGAGGAGCTTCGCTCGCTCACGGAGACGACGGCGGCGATGGCGACCGCGGTCTCGGCGCCCGTTCCGCCTCCCGGGCTGCGCGAGCGGATCCTGGATTCGGCACGCGCCGACCGGCAAGACGTCGTCCCGCTCGAGTCCCGCCGACGTCCGCGGCTCGCTCCCGTCCTCGGGGCCGCGGCCGCGATCGCCGCGGTGGTCGCGGTCGCGCTCGGGATCTGGGGCCTTTCGATCTCGTCGGATCTGGACGACTCGCGCGCGGCGCTCGCGCAGGCACGAGCCGCGGCCGCGGTGCTCGCCAGCCCCGACGCCCGTTCGGTCGGCCTCTCGCAGGGAGACGGCTCCCTCGTCGTCTCCGGAAGCGACGCGGTGCTGGTGTTGAACCAGATGCAGAGCGCGCCCCACGGCAAGACGTGGGAGGTCTGGGTCCTCGACGGGCAGACGCCGGTGCGCGCCGGGCTCTTCGCGGGCGGTCGGCCCCGGGACGTCGTCCCGGTCGAGGGCAGCGTCGGTCCGGGCGCCAAGGTGCTCGTCACGCCCGAGCGATCCGGCGGCGTCGACGCCCCCACGTCGAGCCCTGTCGTCGCGTCGAACCCCGTGTAGACGCGTCACACCCGCGTCGCAATACGCGCCGACGGCCGCCGTACACTTGTTCGGGTGCCCGAGCTCCGCCACGCGCTGAAGGACCTCTTCGGCTTCGACGAGTTCCGCATCGGCCAGGAGCGCGTCGTCCGCGCAGCGCTCGACGGTCGCGACACGCTGGCGCTGATGCCGACGGGTGCAGGCAAGTCGCTCACCTACCAGCTTGCCGCGATGCTCCGCCCCACGCCGACGCTCGTCCTCTCCCCGCTGATCGCGCTGATGAAGGACCAGGTCGACAAGCTTCCCACGCAGGTCGCCGACGCCGCGACGTTCGTGAACTCCTCCCTCGCTCCCGACGAGGCGGCAGCGCGGCTCCGCGCTGTCGCGGCGGGCGAGACGCGCATTCTCTACGCGGCCCCGGAGCGCCTCCGCCAGGAGTCGTTCGTCACGACGCTCCGCGAGATCGGCGTCGGGCTCGTCGTGATCGACGAGGTGCACTGCGTGAGCATGTGGGGCCACGACTTCCGGCCGGACTACCTCTTCATCCGCCACGCCCTCGAGGCGCTCGGCAGCCCGGCCGTGCTCGGGATGACCGCCACGGCCACACCGGCGAACGCCGAGGCGATCGGCGCTGCGCTCGGGCGCGAGCTGGAGCTCGTGCGGACGACGGTCCGTCGCCCGAACCTCCGCTACGACGTCGAGCGTGCGGAGAACGCCGAGGACCGCCTCCGCGCACTTCTGGGCCGCCTCGGGCGCCTCGACGGCGCCCCCGCGATCGTCTATGCGCGCTCGCGCCGCTCGTGCGAGGAGATCGCCCGCACGCTCCGTGGCCACGGGGTCGTGGCGGAGCACTATCACGCAGGGCTCGACCCCGACGAGCGGACGAGTGTCCAGGACGCCTTCGTTGCGGGACGCGTCCCCGTCGTCGTCGCGACGACCGCGTTCGGGATGGGGATCGACAAGCCCGACGTCCGGCTCGTCGCGCACGCGGCGATCCCGAAGAGCATCGAGGCCTATTGCCAGGAGACCGGGCGCGCGGGACGCGACGGAGAGCCCGCCGAAGCCTGGCTGTTCTGGGCGGCGCAGGACTTCGC
>DASSVY010000178.1:0-4917 GCA_035705535.1 Gaiella sp.
GTACATCCCGCGGAGTCCCTCGCGGCAGGCCCGCCAAGCTGCATCCATGCGCGCAGGCTACGTCCTTCGCCAGCCCTCGGTCCGCCGGTCGGGTCTCCAATGCTTCAATTATGGAAGGATTGAGCGGCGCAGGCGGTTGATGCACGATAGGCAGCCGGATTCGAACTCGAGGAGGTTTGGATGAACTTGAAGCTTGGCGACACCGCGCCCGACTTCGAGGCGGAGACGACGGACGGCCCGATCGCGTTCCACGACTGGGTCGGCGACTCGTGGGCGGTGCTCTTCTCGCACCCGAAGGACTTCACGCCGGTCTGCACGACCGAGCTCGGCTACATGGCGAGCATCAAGCCGGAGTTCGACCGGCGGAACGTGAAGATCATCGGGCTTTCGGTCGACCCGGTCGAGCGGCACACGCAGTGGGCGTCGGACCTCGAGGAGACACAGGGCACCGCGCCCAACTACCCGATCATCAGCGACGCGGACTTCAACGTCTCGAAGCTGTACGGGATGCTGCCGGCGGACGTCGACGGTGATCCGACCCAGCGCACGCCTGCGGACAACCAGACCGTGCGGAACGTCTTCGTGGTCGGGCCGGACAAGAAGGTCAAGCTGATCCTCGTGTACCCGATGTCGACCGGGCGGAACTTCGACGAGGTCCTGCGCGTGATCGACTCGCTCCAGCTGACCGCCGAGCACAGCGTCTCGACGCCGGCCAACTGGCGGGACGGCGACCCGGTGATCATCTCCGGCTCGGTGTCCAACGACCAGGCGAAGGAGCTGTGGCCCGACGGCTGGGAGGAGCCCAAGCCGTACATCCGGATCGTGCCCCAGCCGGAGAAAGCGGCCTAGCTAGCCGGCGAGGGGGCCGGCCCCGGCCGGCCCCCTCATCCCCCGTAGGCCGTCTCGAATCCCTCGCGCCAACTGGGATGGCGCAAGGTCCAGCCGAGGTCGCGTCGCGCCTTCGCGTTCGATGCACCCCTGATCTCGGTCATCAGGACGACGCCGACCTCCCCGGCGAAGACCCGCGCGAGCCAGCGCGGCACGCGGAACGGCGGCTTGGCGTGAATCGCCTCTGCCAGCGCGGGCAACCACTCGCGGACCGGCGCGGGGTCGCTGTCGACGACGTTGTAGACACCCGGCTCGCCCTGTTCGACTGCGAGCACCGTCGCCGCCGCGGCGTCGTCCAGGTGCACGAAGGACCAGACCCCACCGCCGTCGCCGACGATCGGGAAGCGCCGCCGACGGACGAGCTCGACCTGCGCGTCGTCGGGCGCCCCGTAGAGCCCGCCGTAGCGGAGTACGACGCCGCCGGCGTCCTGGACGCTCCGTTCGAGGTGCTCGATCGCGTCGAGCGTCTCGCGCATCTCCGGTAGCGGGTGCGCGTCGAGAGGGGCGTCCTCCGACTTCACGGGGCCGCCCTCGCGCGCATACGGCCACCCGGCGTAGCTCTGTGCGACCACGCGGGGGACGCCCGTCTTGCGCGCCGCCGCGAGCAGGCTGTCGGTGCCGTCGGTACGCAGGCGATTCGTGTCGGCGAAGCTCTCGTCCCAGTGGCGGAAGTCCGTCTTGCCCGCCAGCGCCGTCGCCTCGTGGACGATCGCGTCGGGCTCGGCGCTCGCGACCACCTGGCCCGTCGCGTCCGGGTCGAGCACGTCGAGCGCGACCGGCTTCGCGCCGAGCGCCCGCAGGAGATCGGCGTTCTCCGACGACCGCGAGGTGCCGATCACCTCGTGCCCGCGCTCGACCAGCTGGGGGACGAGCCTCGTGCCCACAGCGCCCGTCGCACCGGCGACAAGAACCCTCATACCGCGCCGGTACCCGGATGCTCGCCTCCGAAAACGCGACAGTGCGGGTTTCCGCACCGTCCGGCCCCGAGGCGCTTGCGTAGCATGGCCGTCATGGCGGACGCGTCGCTCACCGTGAAGCCCGCCGCGGCAGAGCTCGAAAGCCTGCTCGAGAGCCACCGACGAGAGCTGACCGGGTACTGCTACCGGATGCTCGGCTCGGCCTTCGACGCCGAGGACGCCGTCCAGGAGACGTTCGTCCGCGCCTGGCGAAGCTTCGACCGCTTCGAGGGCCGCTCGTCGCTGCGCTCCTGGCTGTACCGGATCGCGACGAACGTCTCGCTCGACATGCTGAGCGGGCGCGAGCGCCGAGCCAGGCCGATGGACCTGGGCCCGGCCCGTGAGCCGGTCGCCGAGAACCTCAACGTGCTTCCCGAGGTCACGTGGATCGAGCCGATCCCCGACGGACGGGTCGTTCCGGAGGGCGATCCGGCGGATGTCGCGATCGCGCACGACACGATCAGGCTCGCGTTCATCGCGGCGCTCCAGCACCTTCCGCCGCGGCAACGGGCCGTCCTGATCCTCTGCGAGGTCCTCCGCTGGCAGGCCATCGAGGTGGCAGAGCTGCTCGAGACGAGCGTCGCGTCGGTCAACAGCGCGCTGCAGCGGGCGCGCGCGACGCTCGAGGCGACGGACCTGACAACCGATGCACCCCTCTCGATCGAGGCCGCGGACGCCGAGCTGCTCGAGCGCTACGTCCAGGCGTTCGAGCGCTACGACATGGAGGCGCTGACCGCGCTGATCCACGAGGATGCGACTCAATCGATGCCGCCGTACGACATGTGGCTGACGGGGCGCGACGACATCTTCCGCTGGTGGTTCGGCCCGGGGATCGGCTGTCAAGGGTCTCGCGTGATCCCGACGATCGCCGCGAACGGCGCGCCGGCGTTCGGCCAGTACAAGCCCGCCGAGGGCGGTGGCTACGAGCCGTGGGCGCTCCAGGTGCTCGAGGTGCGGGACGGGAAGATCGGCGAGCTGACGTTCTTCCTCGACACGGAGCGGGTGTTCCCGCTGTTCGGCCTGCCGCTGACGTTCGACGCATAGTGGACACGTCCGCAAGTACAGGATGTGTGCCTGACGGCTCGCAGACACGTCGCATCCCGTCGTCCTCGGTCGCCCCGATACCTTCGGGTATCGGGGCTCCCTGCGTCCTAGGGCTGCTCGGTCTGCGAACCGCAAACCACGACCGAACTTACGGACGCGTCCACTAGCTACTCCGCGAACACGTAGGCGAGGCCCATGAAGGCGACGAGCGCCCGGAGCTCGTCGGAGGCACCGCGCAGGCGGACCTGGCACGAGCAGCGCCTCGCGGCAAGCTGGAGCCGGGCGAGCGCGTCGACCGTGACGGCGTCCGGCTCGACGCCTTCGACCTCGCAGTAGGCGACCTCCGGACGGGCCGACTGGAGCAGAGCACAGACGCGGTCGCACAGGCCGGGGAGGTCGTCGCGTGCGATCGGCCCGTGGATGGTGAACGCGATCGCCCGCGGCCCGGTGGTGGTCATCGAAGATCTGACCCGTTCCTGCCACGAAACTCATCGGGCTAGTGGACGCGTCCGCACGCACGGTTGTGTGCCCAGCGGCCCTCAGACACGTCGCATCCCGGCGTCCTCCGTCGCCCCGATACCTTTGGGTATCGGGGCTCGCTGCGTCCTTGGGCTGCTCGGCCTGACGACCGCTGACCACGAACGAACGTACGGACACGTCCACCAAGACCGATGAGTTCCCGTCGGCCGGGTCGTCTACCCGACCGGAACCGACGCGAAAGGACTCCGTTTGAGCACACTCGACACCCGCACCCGCTGGCTCGCACTGATCGTCCTCTGCCTGGGCGACCTGATGATCGTCCTCGACACGACGATCGTGAACGTCGCCCTGCCGTCGATCCGCGAGGACCTCGGGTTCTCCGAGACGTCGCTCGCCTGGGTCGTCAACGCATATCTCCTGACCTTCGGCGGCTTTCTGCTGCTCGGCGGGCGGCTCGGCGATCTGTTCGGGCACCGGCGGATGTTCCTCGGCGGCGTGACGCTGTTCACGCTCGCGTCGGTCACCTGCGGGCTGGCGACGAGCCAGGGGATGCTCGTCGCCGCGAGGGCGGTGCAGGGGCTCGGCGGGGCGGTCGTCTCGGCGGTCGCGCTCTCACTGATCATGAGCCTCTTCACGGATGCGGGCGAGCGCGCGAAGGCGATGGGCGTGTTCGGGTTCGTGATGGCGGGTGGCGGCAGCCTGGGCGTGATGCTCGGCGGGATCCTCACGGACACGCTCGACTGGCACTGGATCTTCCTCGTCAACGTGCCCATCGGCGTCGCCGTGATCCTGCTCTCGCTGCGGCTCGTCCCGGCCTCGCGCAGCGCAGCCGTCGGCGGCAGGCTCGACGTCGCGGGCGCGGTCACCGTCACCGCGGCGCTGATGCTCGCCGTCTATGCCATCGTCAAGGGCAACGACGTCGGGTGGACAGCCGCGCGGACGCTCGGGATGCTCGGTCTCTCGGCCGCGCTGTTCGTCGCATTCGTCGTCCTCGAGTCGCGTGTCTCCGCGCCGCTCGTGCCGCTCCGGCTGTTCAAGCTCCGGAACGTGGCGACGGCGAACGTCGCAGGCGTGTTCTGGGCGGCGGCGATGTTCGCCGCGTTCTTCGTCTCGGCGCTGTACCTGCAGCTCGTGCTCGACTACAGCCCGCTCCAGGTCGGGCTCGTCTTCCTCCCGTCGAACGTGATCATGGCCGTGTTCTCGCTCGGCCTCTCGGCGAAGCTCGTGATGCGCTATGGGATCAAGCTGCCGCTCTCGACCGGGCTCCTGCTCGCCGCCGCCGGGCTCGCCCTGCTCGCCCGCGCGCCGGTCGAAGGCGACGTGCTCCTCGACGTGCTGCCGGGCATGCTGCTGATCGGGATCGGCGCCGGCATGGCGTTCAACCCCGTGCTGCTCGCCGCGATGAGCGACGTCGCGCCCGAGGAGTCCGGCCTCGCCTCCGGGGTCGTCAACACGTCGTTCATGATGGGCGGCGCGCTCGGCCTCGCGGTCCTCGCGAGCCTTGCTGCGTCGCGGACGGAGTCCCTCGAGGCGTCGGGCAGCGATGCCG
>DASSVY010000179.1:0-7500 GCA_035705535.1 Gaiella sp.
CCGAGACGGTCTCGTCGTCCGGCTGACCCGGAGGGTCTTAGCCGCGCCTGCGGTCGCATGGGCGCGGGCGAGCGACGTCAGGCCGCGCCGTCCATGACGACCTCGTAGGTGTCGACCGCGACGCGCCGGCCGCGGACGTCCTCCGGGATCTCGTTGCCCATCTCCTCGAACCGCTGCTCGGCCGCCTGCATCGCCTCGCGGCTGTCGAAGAACGTCACGAACAGGCGCTTGTCGCCCTGGAGCACCATTGCGCGCGACACCCCTTCCGGCATCCCGGAGTCGCCGTCGGCCATGCGCTCCTCGCCCATGCGCCGTAGCTCGTCGGCGTTGCCGCCCTCGAACGTCGCGATTCGTGCGAACACCTTCGCCTCCTCGGTTGGGACCGCCAACCAGGATGCGCCGTTCTCCGCGGCGGGTCAACCCGCCGGACGAGCGGCGTCAGGCGGGGGCGGGCATCTCGCGCACGAGGTCCCGGCCGAGCCGGTCGACGAGCTGCTGGAGCTCGGGATGGTCGGCGGGCTCGAGCCCGTCGAGAAGCTCCCTCAGGCCGGAGCGGCGCGCTTCGAGGATCCGCTCGTAGCCCTCTGTACCGGTTGCCGTCAGGACGATCGAGCCGTCCTCCGGCCCGGCATACCCGTCCCGGCACAGGGCGTCGAGCGGACCGTCGAGAAGCCGTACGTCGATTCCGAGCTGCTCGGCGAGGGCGGCGCGGGTCAGCGGCACTCGTTCTCCGAGCCGTGAGAGCAACCAGAGCTCCGGCGGCGGAAGGTCGACCCGTGCGCGCGTGGACAGCCGCTCGTACATCCCCCAGCGCTCCTCCCGACCTGCCAGGAGCGACAGCGCACGCTCGACCTCACGAACCCTGTCGTCGTCGTGCGCCGGTTGGAGGCCTTCTCCGATGTCGGGCGCCCGCGAGCTCGTGCGCAGCGGCACCTCGCGAAGGAACCACGTGAGGACGAACGCGAACACGGCGATGGCCGCGGCGGTGAGGAACACCGGCTGCAACGAGTCGGTCAGCGCCTGGACGTAGAGGTCGTGGAGCTCGGCGGGCAGATGCTTGATCGCCGCGGGGTCGACGGCGGCCGGCAGCTGGGCGCCGGGCGGGATCTTCTCGGCGAGGTTCGCGGCGAGCTGGTTCGCGAAGATCGCGCCGAACATCGCCACGCCGATCGAGCCGCCGACCTGCCGGAAGAGCGTCGAGCCCGACGTTGCGACACCGAGGTTGCGGTAGTCGACTGCGTTTTGCGCGACGAGCACGAGGACCTGCATCACCATCCCGATCCCGAGGCCCATCACGAGCATGTACAGCCCCGCGAGCACCGTCGACGTGCCGACCTCGAGCCGGGAGAGCAGGACGAGCCCCACCGTCATCACGGCCGTGCCGATGATCGGGAACGGCCGATACCGGCCCTTCCGCGAGATCAGCTGTCCGCTCGTGATCGACGTGATGAGGACGCCCGCCATCATCGGGGTCATCAGCAGGCCCGCCTCGGTCGCGCTGTGCCCCTTCACGTTCTGGAGGTAGATCGGCAGGTACGTCACCGCGCCGAACAGCGCGACGCCGACGATGAAGCCGATCACGCTCGAGACCGTGAAGACGCGGTTGCGGAACAGCTCGAGCGGCAGGATCGGCTCCTTCGCCCTGCCCTCGACGACGACGAACCCCGCGAGGCAGAGCGCTCCGCCCAGGATCAGCGCGACCATCTGCGGCGCGTCCCAGTCCCACGTCGTGCCGCCGAGGCTGGTGTAGAGGACGATCCCCGAGAGCCCGGCTGCGAGAAGCGCGGCGCCGAGGTAGTCCACCGCATGCCGCACGCGCTGCACCGGCGCGTGGAACGCCGACGCGATCACCACGAGCGCGACGAGGCCGATCGGCAGGTTGACGTAGAAGATCCAGCGCCACGAGAGGTTGTCGACGAAGAAGCCGCCGAGCAGGGGCCCGACCACCGTCGACACACCGAAGACACCGCCGAAGTACCCCTGGTAGCGGCCGCGCTCGCGCGGCGAGACGACGTCCGCAATCGCCGCGATCGTCACGACGATCAGACCACCGCCGCCGAGCCCCTGGAGGGCGCGGAAGACGATCAGCTGGAACATGTTCTGGCTCAGGCCGCAGAGCGCCGAGCCGACGAGGAAGATCACGATCGCCGTCTGCAGGACGATCTTCCGGCCGTAGAGATCGCCGAGCTTCCCGTACAGCGGGCCGACCACGGTCGACGCGAGCAGGTAGCTCGTCACGACCCACGACAGGTGCTCGATGCCGCCGAGGTCGCCGACGATCGTCGGCAGCGCCGTCGAGACGATCGTCTGGTCGAGCGACGCGAGCAGCAGGACGAGCATCAGCGCCGCGAAGATCAGACCGACGCGCGGAGCGTGCTCGGCCGGCGGCTGCGGGCCCGTGGCGGAGCTGACGTCGTCCACGGTCACGGAGCGTATCCACGGGACCCTTGGACGCCGGGGCGGCCGCCGTCGGCATCCCCCAAGTGGGAGGGGTTGCAGGTCGGTGGTCGGTCGAACAGTCTTGGGTGAGCCGGTTCCGCCTCGACCGACGGCAAGGAGGGTGGGGCCGGCTCGCAGTCCTCAGGGGACGCGTCCGCTAGCGGGCGGTCCACCCTCCGTCGAGGACGAGCGGTGCGCCGGTGAACGACGTGCCGGCCGGGCCGAGCAGCCAGGCGACGGCCTCCGCGACCTCGGCCGGCTCGAGCAGCCGCTTCAGCGCCTGCGGTGCGAGGAGCACGTCCTCGAGCACGCGCTCCGCCGGGACCCCGTGCGCGCGCGCCTGGTCGGCGATCTGCCGTTCGACGAGCGGCGTGCGGACGTAGCCGGGGCACACCGCGCTCGCGCGAATCCCGTCTCCGGCACCCTCGAGCGCGAGCGTCTTCACGAGGCCGAGCACGCCGTGCTTGGCCGCGACGTACCCGGCCTTGAACGGCGACGCGACCAGCCCGTGGACCGAGGCGACGACCACGAGCCGGCCGTTCCCCGAGGCGCGGAGCGCGGGCCACGCGTAGCGGGCCAGGAGGAACGGGCTCGTCAGCAGGAGCGCGAGAAGCGCGTCCCACCGATCCTCGTCGAAGGACTCGATCGGCGCGACGTGCTGAAAGCCCGCGTTGGGGACGATCGCATCCAGGCGCCCGAACCGCCGACGCGCGGCGTCCACCGCCTCGCGGTTGCCCTCGCGCGTCGTGAGATCCGCCGCCAGCGGCTCGCCCGGCCCGTCCGGGTCGGGCTCCAGATCGACCGCGAGGACGTTCCAGCCGTCCTCGACGAGGCGCTCGGCGACCGCACGGCCGATCCCGCTCGCCGCCCCGGTGACGAGCGCGGCCTCGCCCACCCGCTCAGGGTCCGCCGCGGACGTAGATCACCTGTCCGCTGACGTACGCCGCATCGTCCGAGCAGAGGAAGGCGATGACCCCGGCGACATCCTCGGGCTGGCCCACGCGCCCGAGCGGCGTCTGCGCGGCGCCCGCCGCCTGGAAGTCCTCGAACGACATGCCGATGCGCTCCGCCGTCTGCGCCGTCATCGCCGTGACGATGAACCCCGGGGCGACGCAGTTCGCGCGGATCCCGAAGCGGCCGAGCTCGAGCGCGAGGGTCTTCGTGAGGCCCTGGATCCCGGCCTTCGCCGCGGAGTAGTTCGCCTGGCCCCGGTTGCCGAGCGCCGAGACGGAGGAGACGAGCACCATCGCCCCGCTCCCTTGCTCGACCATGTGCGCCTGCGCGGCCCGCGCCGCGAGAAACGACCCGCGGAGGTGCGTCGTGATCACCGCCTCCCAATCGTCGTCGCTCATCTTGTGGAGGAGGTTGTCGCGGATGATCCCCGCGCAGGTGACGAGGACGTCGAGTCGGCCCGTCTCGGCAGCCGCGGCGACCGCGGCCTCGACGTCGTCGCGCGAGGTCACGTCGCAGCGAACCGCGCGCCCGCCGATCCGTTCGGCGGTCTCCGTCGCCGCGGCCTCGTCGAAGTCGGCGACGACGACATGGGCGCCCTCGGAGGCGAGCCGCTCCGCCGTCGCGGCGCCGATCCCCTTCGCGCCGCCGGTGACGAGCGCCGTCTTGCCTTCGAAGCGCGTCACCGCATCATCCGCGTGACGAGCTCTGCGACGCATACGGGCTTGTCGCTGCCCTCGCGCTCGATCGTCGCGAGCACGACGCCCTGCTCGCCTCCCTCGACCTCGTCGACCGACTGCACGGTGAACCGCCCGCGGATGCGCGAACCGGAGGGCAGCGGCGCAGGGAACCGCACCCGGTTGACGCCGTAGTTGATCCCCATTCGATAGCCGGTCAGCCGAAGCGTGCTCGACATCAAGGGGACGCAGAGCGAGAGCGTGAGGTACCCGTGCGCGATCGTCGTGCCGAACGGCCCCTCCGCCGCCCGCACCGGGTCCGTGTGGATCCACTGCGGGTCGTTGGTCGCGCGGGCGAACTCGTCGATGCGGGCCTGGTCTACCTCGAGCCAGTCCGTCGGGCCGAGCTCCTGCCCGATCAGCTCCGTGAATGCGCTCATGCCGGTCCCCAGCGTACGACGCTGGCCGCCCACGTGTAGCCGGTACCGGCGGCGAGGAGCAGGACGAGGTCGCCGTCGCGCACGTCTCCCGCGCGCACGGCCCGGTCGAGCGCGAGCAGCGGGTCGACGCCGCTCATGTGCCCCGTGTCGTCGAGGTACGCGGCGCGGTCGAGCGGCACGCCGAGGGACGCGGCGATCTCCTCGTGCATCGATCGCTTCATGTGGATCCCGCAGAGATACGAGACGTCCGCCAGCGACGCGCCGCTGCGTTCGAGCGCGCCCTGCGCCGCGGCGACGAAGTTCGCCAGCGACACGTCGTCGAGCCCGTTCTTCATCGAGGCAGGGTCGGCGACGTCGAGAAAATGACGACGTCCGTCGACGGTCGCATGCGACGCCGGCTCGACGCTACCGCCTGCCGGGACCTTCACCTGGAGCGCGAACGAGCCGTTCGTGATCGCGTGCGAGCCGAGCAGGAGATTCCGCCCGGCGTCCACCGTCAGGAGGCCCGCGACCGCGCCGTCGCCGAAGTTGAACATGAACCGCGAACGCTCGTTGGCGTAGTCGAGGAGGTACGACTCGCGCGACGCGGCGACGACGAGGACGCTGCCGAGGTCCGGCTCGGCGGTGAGGTAGGCCTTCGCGAGCCGCAACGCGACCGGCGTCCCCATCGAGACGTTGTCGTACTCGATCGCATACGCGCGCTCACAGCCGAGCCGGTGCGCGATCCACGGCGCGGCCTGCCAGACCGGGTAGTCCTTCCACGTCGAGCCGTAGTAGACGACGGCGCCGATCGAGGCCGGGTCGAGCCGCTGCTCGTCGAGCAGCCGGGTCGCGGCCGCGACCGCCAGGTCGCTCGCGTGCTCGTCCTCGGCTGCGACGTGCTTCCCGCGCAGGCCGAACTTCGCGACGATCACGTCCTCCGGGATGTCGCTCGCGGCGCCGACCTCCGCCGCGGTCAGCCAGCGCTCGGGGAGGTAATGGGCTGTCGCGAGAAGCCCTACGCGGCTCATGCGCTCCCGTCCCGGGAGCCGATCGCGCGGGTGATGATGCGGCCGAGCTCGTCGAGCACCTCGGAGGGCAGCTCTTCCCGGCCGTTCCAGAGGATCCAGCGCATGCCGACGAGCTCGCCGATCCCCATCAGCGCCCACGCGAGGAGCTCCGGGTCGCCCTCGGCGATCTCGCCGGCCTCCATCGCCTGCCGCAGCCCGGCGACGTAGCCGCTCGTCAGCCGCTCGTAGTGGAGGTGGAGGATCTCCGGCGAGACGAACTCCGCCTGGCGGATGATCCGGTACAGCGCAGGGTGCTCGGCGGTGAAGCGGAAGAAGGCCGCGAACCCCAGCCGCTCGGTCTCGGCACGCGTCTTCCCCTTCGAGGAGGCCTCGGTCATCGCCTGACGGACGCGATGGTTGAGGTCGAGGACGAGCTCGTCGAAGACCTCCTTCTTGCCCGTGAAGTAGAGGTAGAACGTCCCCTGGCCGACACCCGCCGCCTCGGTGATCTTGACGATCGACGCGTCGTGGTAGCCAAGCTCGGCGAAGACCGCCTCCGCAGCCTCGAGGAGCCGCCGGCGGGTGCGCTCGCCCCGCTTCGAGAGCGGCCGTCCTCCGACGCCGGTCAGCATGTCGCTCACCGGGCCGCCCCGGCCGCGCTCGCGCGGAGCTGGTCCTTCAGCACCTTGCCCAGCGACGAGCGCGGAAGCTCGTCGACGACGGTCACGGTGCGCGGAACCTTGAACCGCGCGAGTCGTGCCCGGCAATGGTCGCGGAGCTCGCCCTCGCCGCTCACCGCCCCTTCGCGCAGGACGACGAACGCAGCGCACACCTCGCCCCAGCGCCCGTCCGGAACGCCGACGACGGCCGCCTCGACCACGTCGGGATGGGCGTGCAGGGCGTCCTCGACCTCTGCGGGGTAGACGTTCTCGCCCCCCGAGATCACCAGCTCCTCGAGCCGCCCGACGATCCGGTAGAAGCCCTCGTCGTCCCGCTCCGCGAGATCCTTCGTCCTGAGCCAGCCGTCCACGAACGCGGTCTCCGTCGCCGACGGGTCGCCCCAGTAGCCCTTGAACACGTTCGGCCCCCTCACGAGCAGCTCGCCGACGCCGCGCGCCTCCAGTGGCCGGCCCGTGTCGGGGTCACGCAGCGCGACGTCGACGTGGGGGTAGGGCTTGCCGGCGAAGCCGAGCTTGCGCCGCGCCTCCTCGGGCGGCAGGCAGAGGACGTTCGGCGCCGCCTCGGTGAGCCCGTAGCCCTGCACGATCTCCACGCCCCGGTCCTGCCAGGTCTCGAGCAGCGACGCGGGCATGGGCGCTCCGCCGACGACGACGAGGCGCAGACTGGAGAGATCGGCGTCGGCGAAGCCGGGCTCCTCCGAGAGGAAGAGGTACGTCGCCGGGACGCCCATCATCGTCGTCACCCGCTCCTCGGCGATCAACTCGAGCGCGCGCGCCGGGTCGAACGACGGCTGGAGCACCACCGTCGCGCCCTTCCACCACGCGAGCAAGGGCTGGACGTTCCAGCCGCCGACGTGGAACTGCGGCAGCACCTGGAGCACGACGTCGTCGTCGCGCAGCCCGGCGGTGCGGTCGAACGAGAGGTTCGTCCAGAAGCAGTTCGCGTGCGTGAGGAGCGCGCCCTTCGGCTTGCCGGTCGTGCCGGAGGTGTAGACGAGCAGCAACGGGTCCTCGTCCCGCGGGCCGTCGGCCTCGGGCTCGCCGTCGGCCTCGAGCGTCGGGTCGCCGATCCCGGCGACCTCCACCGATCCGGCCGCGCTGCGGGCGAGGTCCTCGTGCGCCTCCGAGGCGAGCAGCAGGCTGGGTCGGGCGTCCTCGAGCTGGTACGCGATCTCGGGCGCAGCGAGACGCCACGAGACCGGCTGGAGGATCACACCGAGCCGCGCACAGGCGAAGAACGTCGCCACGTGGTCGGGCGAGGTGCCGGTGAGCGTCGCGAGCCGGTCGCCCCGCCGCAGCCCGCGCTCGGCCAGTCCCATGGCGA
>DASSVY010000180.1:0-8649 GCA_035705535.1 Gaiella sp.
AGCAGCAGCAGGACCGCACCGCCCGCGGCGAACGCGGACGTGACCTCGACGCGCTTCGGGTCCTTGGCGAGACGGGTGCCGAGGCTGCGGTACACCTCCTTGAGCTTCTCCGCGCTCGGCGCCTCCGCGAACGTGCCGCCCGTATCCTTCGCGATCTGCTTCAGGGCGTCGGCGTCGGGTGCGACGACGACGCGCTGCTTGAGACCGCCGGGCAGGGGCACCTGGACGGCCGCGTCGCGGGTGCCGAGCGCGACCGTCGAGACCGGGACCCCGAGCTTCCGAGCCTCCTTCACCGCGTCGTCCGGCGTCACCCCGCCCGCCGTTTGCGCGCCGTCCGAGAGGAGTAGCACCGCCGCCGGCGAGGCCTGGCCAGTGGTGGGCCGCTGCTCGCCGGTCGAGGCGAGCTCGACGGAGCGCGCGATCGCGTTTCCGATCGCGGTGCCGGAGCCGAGGCGCAGCTCGCCGAGCGCGACCTTCGCCGCGTCGCGGTCGGTCGTCGGCGTCAGCACCGTGCTCGCAGCGGTCGAGAACGACACGATCCCGACGCGGTACGACTCCGGAACCGTGTCCAGGAACTCCTGCGCCGCCGCGTGGGCCGCGTCGAACCGGCTCGGCCGGACGTCGGTCGCGGACATGGAGCGGGACGTGTCGATCGCGAGCACGATCGTCGCCTCGTCCCGCGTGACCGAACGGACGATGTGCGGCCGCGCGATCCCGACCACGAGGAGCGTCAACGCGGCGAGGGCGAGGACGAACGGGACGTAGCGCCGCCAGCGCGGCGCCGACGGGACGAGGTTCGGGACGAGCGCAGGGTTCGTGAAGCGGCCCGCCGCGCGCCGTTGCCCGCGCGCCGCCAGGACGTAGACGACCACGAGCAGCGGGATCGCGAGGAGCCCGAGCAGCGCCACCGGCGACTGAAAGCTCACGCGCGCCGCCTGCGGACGAAGACGGCGAGGTCGCGCAGCCAGTCCCGGTCGGTCGTGAGCGCGACGTGCGCGACGCCGGCGGAGGCGAGCTCGTGGGCGACGACCGCACGCTCCTCGGCGGCGGCTTCGGCGAAGCGCGCGCGAAGACGGGCGTCGGACGTGTCCACGCGAAGCTCGCGCCCGGTCTCGGGGTCGACGAGGAAGAGCGTGCCCGCGGGCTCGAGCTGCTGCTCGCGCGGGTCGCGCACCTCGACCGCGACGACCTCGTGCCTCCCCGCGACCTGGAGGAGCGGGCGGCGCCAGTCGCGGTCGCCGCGGAAGTCCGAGACGATCACGACGAGGGCGCGCTGGCGCGCGATCCCGGCGAGCTGCCGGAGCGCCTCCGCGAGGGGGCTCGGGCCGGAGCCGTTGCGCATCGGCGCGTCCGAGGGCTCATGGCCGTCGCGGAGCGCGAGGAGGAGCCCGACGAGCCCGGCGCGGCCCTGCCGCGGCGGCACGACGCGAACGCCGTCGCCACCGAAGCCGACGAGGCCGACGCGGTTCCCGCGAAGCGTCGCCGCGTGACCGATCGCGAGCGTCGCGCCGAGCGCGACGTCTGCCTTGCGGCGGTCGGCCGTGCCGAACGCCATCGACGCGGTCGTATCGAGCACGATCCAGGTCACGAGCACCCGCTCGGCGAGATGCACCCGAACGTGCGGCTCCGTCGTCCGCGCGGTGACGTTCCAGTCGATCAGCCGGACGTCGTCGCCGGGCACGTACGGCCGGACCTGAGCCAGCTCGGTGCCGCGCCCGAGAAGCGCCGAGCGGTGATCACCGGCGAGGAGCCCCTCGACCCGGCGGGCGATCGTCAGCTCGAGCGCCTTGAGCAGCGACTCGGGGACCGCCCCCGGCCCCGGTTTCGAGGGCGTCGGGTCGGTGCCGAGGACCCGAAGAACTCTCACGCGGCCGCCGGTCTCCCGAGCTCGAGGCGCGGCTGCGGAACCGCTGCGAGGACGGCGTCCAGCACGTCGTCGGCCGACCGCTCCTCGGCGAGCGCCTGGTAGGTCAAGACGAGGCGGTGTCTGAGCGCGTCCTTCGCGAGCGAGCGGATGTCCGCAGGGATCACGTAGTCGCGGCCGTGCACGAGCGCCAGGGCGCGCGCGCTGTGGACGAGCGCGATCGGCCCGCGCGGGCTCGCGCCGTACGCGACGAGCTCTCCGACGTTGTCGATCCCGAAGGCGGCCGGCTCACGGGTTGCCTCCGCGAGGCTGACTGCGTAGCTGACGAGACCGGGGTCGACGTAGACGCTCTTCACCGCCTGCTGCAGCTCGCCGAGCTCCGCGAGCGGCAGCACCTGGCGGACCTCGGCCGGGTCGTCGAGCGAGCGGTTGACGACCGTGAGCTCCTCGTCGCGCTCCGGGTACCCGACCAGCACTTTGAGCATGAAGCGGTCGACCTGCGCCTCGGGCAGCGGATACGTGCCCTCGGATTCGATCGGGTTCTGGGTGGCCATCACCAGGAAGGGCTGCGGGACGAGGTGCGTGTCGTGCCCGATCGTGACCTGCCGCTCCTGCATCACCTCGAGGAGCGCCGACTGCACCTTCGCCGGCGCGCGGTTGATCTCGTCGGCGAGCAGGAAGTTGCAGAACACCGGGCCAAGGTCGGTCTCGAACCCGCCCTGGTCGGGCCGGTAGACGCGCGTGCCCACGAGGTCGGACGGAACGAGATCGGGCGTGAACTGGATCCGGCGGAAGGAGCCGCCGAGCACCGACGCCGTCGTCTTGATCGTCAGCGTCTTCGCGAGACCCGGGACGCCCTCGATCAGGAGGTGGCCGCCCGCGACGAGGCAGACGAGCACACGCTCGAGCATCTCGTCCTGCCCGGCGATGATCCGCTTGATCTCGACGAGCGCCTCCTCGAGCTTGGCGCGCGGCTTCGCTGCCTTGCGCTCGGCCGGGGGCTCGGTGGAAAGTGGCGGCGGCTCGCCCTGAGGTGCGGTGGGCTCGCTCTCCGGTGCAGACATGTGCGCTCCTCGTGTCGACGTCGGACGGCGAGCGGCCGCGGGCGGCCCGCCCGTGGCCCGATCCTAATCTCCGCCCCGTCCACCCATGTTGCAGGGCCGTTACGACTTCGCGCAACCCATTAGCATCGCGCGCGATGGACTTCCGCGACACTGCCGAGGAGGCACGCTTCCGCGACGAGGTCCGGACGTGGTTCGACGAGAACCTGCCCGACGAGCTCCGCGGGCACCGCGGCGGGGCCGCCCGCTTCGACGGGCCGGAGGTCCGGGCCTGGAGCCGCGCCCTGTACGCCGCGGGCTGGTCGGGCATCTCGTGGCCCGCCGAGTACGGCGGCCGTGGGCTGTCACCGAGGTTCCAGGCGGTCTACCTCGAGGAGGAGGCGCGCGCCGAGGCGCCGCCGCACATCGGAGTGATCGGTCTCGGGATGGCCGGGCCGACGATCATGGCCCACGGCACCGACGAGCAGAAGGCGCGTTACCTGCAGCCGCTCCTCGCCGCGGACGAGATCTGGTGCCAGGGCTTCTCCGAGCCGGGCGCCGGCTCGGATCTCGCCGGGGTGCGCACCGCCGCGCGGCTCGACGGCGACCATTTCGTGCTCGACGGCCAGAAGGTGTGGTCGTCCTACGCGCACATCGCGGACTTCTGCATCCTCCTCACCCGCTCGGATCCCGCCTCGGAGCGCCACGAGGGACTGACGTACATGGTGGTCGACATGCACGCGCCGGGAGTCGAGGTGCGCCCGCTCACGCAGATCACGGGCGAGGCCGAGTTCAACGAGATCTTCTTCGCGGGCGCTGAGATCCCGGTCGAGAACGTCCTCGGCGAGATCGGTGGCGGCTGGGGTGTCGCGATGACGACCCTCCTCCACGAGCGAGGGACGCTTGGCTTCGCGCTCGTCGCGCGGCTCGAGGTGCAGGTGCGGAAGCTCCTCGCGCTCGCCTCGGACCGCGGCGCGAGCCCGACCCAGCGCGACGCGATCGCGCGCGAGTGGATCCAGCTCCAGGCGCTCCGCGTGACCGCGTACCGCTCGCTCGTCGCGCTCGAGCGGACCGGCGTCCCCGGACCCGAGGGCTCGATCCTCAAGCTGCAGTGGTCGGAGGCCAACCAGCGCGTGACGGCGCTGGCGCTCGACCTGCTCGGCCCCGACGCGCAGCTCCTGCCGCCGAACGGGCCGTACGGCGGCTACTGGGCGGTCCAGCAGCTGCGCAGCCGCGGGAACACGATCGAGGCCGGTACCTCCGAGATCCTCCGCAGCATCGTCGCCGAGCGTGTGCTCGGGCTCCCGAGGTCGCGCTGATGGACCTCGCATTCACCGACCTCCAGGAGGAACTCCGCGCCCAGGCCCGTGGATTCCTCGAGGGGACGCCGGAGCCGCCCTTCGCCGCGCTCGCCGAGCTCGGCTGGACGGGCGCCGGGGTCGCCGAGGAGCTCGGCGGCGCCGGGCTGTCCTTCCTCGAGGAAGCCGTGATCCACGAGGAGGCGGGCCGGGCGCTCCTGCACGCGCCGCTCTGGTCGACGTCGTCGCTCCAGCCGTTCCTCCCGGCCGAGGACCAGGCCGCCGTCGCCGCGGGCACGGCCAGCTGGACCCTGGCGCTCGGGCCGCTCGTCCCCGACCTCGACACGGCCACGAACGTCGCCGTGCCCGGCGGCGACACGGTGTGGGAGCTCGTCGGCTTCGAGCGGGAGGTGCTGCCGACGAACGACGCGACCCGCCCGCTCGGCGTCGTCTCGGGCGGTGAGCCCGGCCGTGCGCTGTTCCCCTCCGAGGCCCTGCCCGCGATTCGCAGCCGCTCGCTCGCGATCCTCTCGCTCGAGGCGGTCGGCGTGGGCACGCGCGCGCTCGAGCTCGCCGTCGAGTACGTGAAGGACCGCGTGCAGTTCGGCCGGCCGATCGGCTCCTACCAGGCCGTCTCGCACCCGCTCGCGACGGCCTACACCGAGCTCGAGCTTGCCCGGTCGCTCGCCTGGTGGGCGGCGTGGTGCGTCTCGGAGGACGACGCCCAGGCCGCGGTAGCGGCGGCCGCTGCGGGCGCCGAGGCCGCGGACGCAGCGGTCGCGGCCTGCGAGCGCGCGATCCAGGCCCACGGCGGGATCGGGTTCACGTGGGAGCACGTGCTCCACCGGCTGTACAAGCGCGCCCTCGGCATCCGTTCCTGGGAGGCGTCGCCCGCGCAGCTCAGAGCCGAGGTCGCGAGCGAGCTTCTCGATCGGGGAGGGACGTGATGGACGGGCTGATGATGGACTACCAGCTGAACGTGCCGGCGATCCTCCGCCGCGCGGACGAGCTCTACCGCGAGCGCGAGATCGTCTCCCGGCTCCCGGACAAGAGCTGGCACCGCTACGGCTACGGCGAGTTCGCGTCTCGGGCGAAGCGGCTCGCGGTCGCACTGCGCACGCTCGGCCTGGAGGACGGCGATCGGGTCGCGACGTTCATGTGGAACCACCACGAGCACCTCGAGACGTACGTCGGCGCGCCCGCGGGCGGGTTCGTCACGCACACGATGAACCTGCGCCTCCATCCCGACGACAACACGTACATCGCGCAGCACGCGGGCGACCGTGTGCTCGTCGTCGACAAGGTGCTATGGCCGCTCGCCGAGCAGTTCGTCGACCGCGTCGGGTTCGACCACGTGCTCGCGGCCGGCGCCGGCGAGGCACCCGAGGGCACGCTCGACTTCGAGGAGCTCGTCGCCTCCGCGGACGAGAGCGCGTTCGCGTACCGCGACATCGACGAGCGGCTCGCGGCCGCGATGTGCTTCACGAGCGGGACGACGGGAAAGCCGAAGGGCGTCGTCTACTCGCACCGCGCGATCGCGATCCATGCGCTCACGCAGGTCGCGCTCGTCGCGCTCAACCAGGGCGACACCGTGCTCCCCGTCGTGCCGATGTTCCACGCGAACGCGTGGTGCTTCCCGTTCAGCTGCACGATGGTCGGGGCGAAACAGGTCTTCCCCGGCCCCCACCTCGATCCCGAGAGCCTGCTCGAGGCGTTCGAGCGCGAGCGCGTCACGGTCTCCGCCGGGGTCCCGACGATCTGGATGGGGATCCTGCAGGCGCTCGACGCGAAGCCGGACGGCTGGGACCTCTCGACGATGCGCACGATGACCGTGGGCGGCTCGGCGCCGCCGCGCGCGATGATCGAGGCGTTCGGGGAGCGCCACGGCCTCGAGATCTCGCACGGCTGGGGCATGACCGAGATGTGCCCGATCGGGACGATCTCGGGTGCGCCGGGACAGGAGCTCGGGCTCGACAAGGCGGCCGCCTACGACAGGCGCGCGCAACAGGGCCCACCGATCCCGTTCGTCGAGATCCGCGCCCACGGCGAGAACGGCTACGTCCCGTGGGACGGGGCAAGCATGGGCGAGCTCGAGGTGCGCGGCCCGTCGATCTCCTCGTCCTACTACGAGGCGCCCGAGGCGGCCGACCGGTGGACGGACGACGGCTGGTTCCGGACGGGCGACATCGTCACGATCGGGCCCGACGGCTACGTCGAGGTGCAGGACCGCGCGAAGGACCTCGTGAAGTCCGGCGGCGAGTGGATCTCCACGGTCGCGCTCGAGAACGCGCTGATGGGCCACCCGGCGATCGCGGAGGCCGCGGTGATCGCGGTGCCGGACGAGAAGTGGGCAGAGCGGCCGCTGGCCGTCGTCGTGCTCCGTGACGACGGCTCGGCCTCCGGCGACGACCTGCGGGACTTTCTCGCGCCGCAGTTCGCGAAGTTCTGGCTGCCCGACCGCTTCGAGTTCGTCGACGAGATCCCGAAGACGGCCGTCGGCAAGTTCCGCAAGACCGCGCTCCGTGAGCGTTTCGCCGCCGTCCCCGCCGAGAAGCGCTAGGAGCGCGCGAGATGGCGATCTTCGTCACGACCGAGCGCCGCGACTCCGTGGCGCTCGTCACGATCGACAACCCGCCGATGAACGCGCTCTCGACCGCGCTCTTGGAGGAGCTCGAGGCAGAGCTCGACGCGCTCGACGGGGACGAGAGCGTCCGCGCGATCGTCCTCCGGGGCGGCGGCGACAGGGCGTTCGTCGCCGGCGCCGACATCAAGGAGTTCCCGACGCTCCGCGCGTCGGCCGGCGAGGGCGGCTCGGCGCGTGGGATCCAGAAGCTCGGGCACCGGATGGACGCGGCGCGCACGCCGTTCGTCGCCGCGATCGGGGGCTACTGCCTCGGGGGCGGCCTCGAGCTCGCGATGTGCTGCGACGTGCGGATCTGCGCCGACGACGCGACGCTCGGCCAGCCCGAGATCGCGCTCGGTTTGATTCCCGGCGGCGGCGGGACGCAGCGGCTGCCGCGTCTCGTCGGGCACGGCAGGGCGATGTTCCTCAACCTGACCGGCGACTTCGTCGACGCACCGACGGCATACGCGTGGGGGCTCGTCGAGCGGGTCGTCCCTCGCGCGGAGCTCGACGACGCCGCGCTCGCCGTCGCGGGACGGATCGCCACGCGGTCGCCGCACGCCGTCCGTGTGCTCCGCGAGCTGGCCCGCACGACGCGCGACCTGCCCCTCGAGGAAGGGCTCCGCCGCGAGGCCGAGGGCTTCGTGCGCTGCCTCCGCTCGGAGGACGGCGCCGAGGGCGTCGCCGCGTTCATCGAGAAGCGCCCGCCCGAGTTCACGGGGCGCTGATCGGTGCGCGCCGTCGTGCTCGACGAGGAGCGCACGCTCGCGCTCCGCGACGTGCCCGAGCCCGCCCCGGGCGAGGGCGAGCTCCTCGTCCGCGTCCGCGCGGCGGCCGTCAACTTCGCGGACGTCCTGATCTGCGAGGGCCGTTATCCCCAGCCTCCGCCCCTGCCCTACGTCCCTGGCTCCGAGATCGCGGGAGAGACCGAGGACGGGCGCCGTGTCCTTGCGTTCGTCCGGATCGAAGGCGGGGGCTTCGCCGAGCGCGCCGTCGCCGAGCGCGAGTGGGTGTTCGACCTCCCCGACGCCGCCTCGTACGACGAGGGTGCCGCGTTCCTGCTTGCCTTCCTCACCGCCTGGATCCCGCTGACGCGCCAGGTGCCGCTCCGCGAGGGCGCGCGGGTGCTCGTCACCGCCGCGGCCGGCGGCGTCGGCAGCGCAGGCGTCCAGGTGGCGCGGGCGCTCGGGGCAGAGGTCGTCGGCGCGGTCGGCTCGGAGACGAAGCTCGGCGTCGTCCGCGGGCTCGGCGCCGAGGCGGTGACGTACGACGCGATCGAGGAGCTCGAGCCGTTCGACCTGATCCTCGACCAGGTGGGTGGCGACCTCTTCGCCGACGCGGTCAAGCGCCTCCGGCCGCTCGGCGCGGTCATCGCGGTCGGCTTCGCCGGCGGCGCCTGGCAGCCGGTCGACCCCGCCCTCCTCGTCGGCCGGAACGTGTCGGCGTGCGGCTTCTACCTCGGGCGGTTCATGAAGCTCCGGCCGGACGTCGTCCAGGACGCCGCCCGCGAGCTCTTCGACCGCTGGGCCGCGGGCGACATCGCCCCGGTGGTCGGCGCCACGTTCCCCCTCGCGGAGGCCGGGCAGGCGCTCCGTAGCGTCGCCGAACGGCGCTCGACCGGCAAGGTCGTCCTCGTGCCGTGAACACCGCGCTCGTCACCGGAGGCGCCTCCGGGATCGGGGCAGCGCTCGTCGCGCGGCTGCGCTCGGAGGGCTTCGACGTCCAGGTGCTCGATCTCACGACCGGGTTCGACGTCGGGGCGCCCCACGACTGGGACACCGTCGACGCTGTCGACGTCGCGTGCCTCAACGCCGGCGTCCTCGG
>DASSVY010000181.1:0-3875 GCA_035705535.1 Gaiella sp.
TGATCGCCACGACGACGGGGATGAGGAGGACCCCGAGGCCGAGGAAGAGGCGCAGATTGCCGCCGTACATCCGGGCCGAGGCGGAGAGGATCTGCCCCCACGCGCGTCGCCTCGCGACCCGGAAGGGTGCGGCAGGAGTCCAGGTCGCCTTGACGATCGCGAACACGAGCACAGCTGCGAGGAGCCCGAGGACGAGCAGCGTCGCGCCAGGGTTCCGCAGGAGCCTGATCAGAGCGGAGGAGCCGCGCTCCACGCTCGTGCAGAAGAAATCCGTGGCACCCGTGCCGAGCAGGCCGCCCGTCGGGACCGCGTAGCTGCGGTCGCGCCAGCCGTCCGCCCATTCGAGCGGAGCCGTCCACTGCGTCTTGAGGTTCGGCCCGGTCGGGCCGTTGAAGAACGCCTGCTGGAGCTCGCCCCACCGGCCCTCGTACGTGATCCACGGGTACGCCGAGGCGGCTGCTCCGGGATTGCTCGGGATCGTCCGGACGACAGGGGCGATCTCGACGTGCGGCCCGCGCGTGTCGTCGCAGCCGACGCCGGCGTCGGCGGAGCTGCCGATGTACAACGCCTCGGTGTACTTGTTCGCGTGCGAGCCCGCCGCGGGATAGACGACGGGATGGGTGCCGTCGACGAGCTCGAGCTTCTCGTCTCCCCAGCTCGCGCGCTCCGCCCCCTCGTGCGAGCTGTAGCCGACCTCGGTCGGGTGGGCCGCCTGTAGGGCATCCGACGCGTCCGCGGCGTCGAAGACCAGCTGGATCATCTCCCAGTCGCCCTCGTGCTTGTTGTTGAAGTCGTTGAATGCGTAGAAGAACCAGTACTGGAGCGCGAGCTTGCCCGGCGTGCCCGGGTCGGTCGCGACATGCGCGTAGATCGTCGGCGGCGAGCCCTTCTCGAGGCGGCGCGCCCACTTCTCGTAGTCGCAGCCCGGGTCGAGGGCGCTCCCCGGGAAGTCGAGGTGGTACTCGTAGAGGCCCGCGAGATCCTTGGCCGTCGGCCCGATCTTCACGAGATCGGTGGTGTTCCACGGTCCCCGAAGCGCGACCGTCGAGTCGCCGAACAGCCGGTCGACGTCCATGGGACGGTAGGGCTCGCCCGGTCCGCATTCCTCCGTCTGCTCCACGAGCCGGACGACGGGCGCGTACTTCGCGGCGAGGTCCTGCTCTGCGTCCGCCCATGCAGGCGCCGCGGACAGGAGCGCACAGACCAGCCCGACCCCGGCGAGGGCCGCGAGCCGGCCGCCCCGGGGAAGGCGAGAGACCACGGCGGAAGCCTACGGCCGTCCGCGGACGCGCTCGCTGCTCTAGTATCGAACGACGAACCGGGGAGCTCGGGCGACCGGGCTGAGAGGGCGGCTGACGCGCCGCCGACCCGCAGAACCTGACCTGGGTAATGCCAGCGGAGGAACGGACGTGGTGGATCTCGATGTCGTGGTCGTCGCCTCCGGGGAGGGCCCGACGCTGACCCTGCCGCCCGCGGGGAGCGTCGTCGCCGCCGACGGGGGCCTGCTGCGCGCTCGAGAGCTCGGTCTGGCCGTCGACCTCGTCGTCGGCGACCTCGACTCGGTCGCCCCGGAGGCGCTCGCCGCGGCCGAGGAGGCCGGTGCGCGCATCGTCCGGCATCCCCCGGCGAAGGACGCGACCGACCTCGAGCTCGCGTTCGACGAGGCACTCGCGCTCGGCGCCCGCCGGGTCCTCCTCGTCGCGAGCGCCTCCGGCCGTCTCGACCACCTGCTCGGGTCGCTGCTCCTCCTCGGCTCGGAGCGCTATTCCGGGCTCGCGCTCGACGCCTTCGTGGGCGACGCGGTCCTGCACGTCGTACGCGGCGAACGGACGCTCGCGGGCGCCCCCGGCGAGCTCCTGAGCCTCTTCGCCCTCGGCGGACCGGCGACCGGGGTCACGACCGAGGGCCTCGAGTACCCCCTCACGGGAGAGACGCTCGAGCCCGGCACGACCCGCGGCGTCTCGAACGTCTTCACCCGGACGGACGCGCGGGTCGTGCTCGACAGCGGCGTCCTGCTGGTGGTGCGACCCGAGGGGGCGAGGCGATGAGGTCTGCAGCAGTCTGGTGCAAGGTCGCGCTCGCCGTGACCGGCGCCGTGACGGCGGCCGCCTTCGCGGCGGGCTGCGGCGGGGGCTCGGGGGCGCCGAAGGAGGTCGTGCTCGTCACGCACGACTCCTTCGCGATCTCGAAGGCGGTGAAGGCCGCGTTCGAGCGGGAGAGTGGCCTCCGGCTCCGGATCCTCCAGGGCGGCGACGCGAACGAGATGCTCAACCGCGCCCTGCTCACTGCCGGCGACCCGCAGGGCGACGTCATCTTCGGGATCGACGACAGCATCCTCTCGCGCGCGCTCGACGGCAACCTCCTCGAGGAGTACCGCTCTCCCGGGCTCTCGGCGCTCCAGCCGGACTTCTCCTCGCCGGACCCGCACGTGACGCCGATCGACCACGGCGAGGTGTGCCTGAACTACGACCGCGCGTGGTTCGCGTCGCACCGGATCCCGCCCCCCCGAACCCTGGCCGATCTCGTCCAGGCGCGCTACCGCAACCTGCTCGTCGTGGAGAACCCCGCGACGTCCTCGCCGGGCCTCGCGTTCCTCCTCGCGACCGTCGCGACGTTCGGCGACCGCTGGCAGGCGTACTGGCGTGCGCTCCGGGCGAACGGCGTCCTCGCGGTCGACGGGTGGGAGGAGGCATACACCCAAGAGTTCTCGGGCGCGGCGGGAAGCCCGGGCAAGCGGCCGATCGTCGTCTCGTACGCCTCGAGCCCCGCGGCCGAGGTGATCTTCGCCTCGAAGCCGCTGTCGACGGCGCCGACCGCGGCGGTCGAGGACGGCTGCTACCGGCAGGTCGAGTACGCGGGCGTCCTCGACGGAGCGCGGAACGAGAAGGGCGCGAAGGAGTTGATCGACTTCATGCTCTCCCGCCGCTTCCAGGCGGACGTGCCCGGCTCGATGTTCGTCTACCCCGTGCGCCAGGGCGTCCCGTTGCCCGAGCAGTTCGTGAAGCACGCGCTCGTCCCGGAGGATCCGCTCTCGCTGCCGGCGGACGAGATCGACGCGAACCGCGACCGCTGGCTCGCCGCGTGGACCGACATCGTCGTGCGCTGAGCCCGACGCGGGCGGCGACCGTCGTCGTGCCGCTCGCGTTCCTCGCCGTGTTCTTCGCGTGGCCCCTCGGGGCGATCCTCCACCGCAGTCTCGTCGTGGACGGGTCGCTCGACCTGCCGTTCGACGTCCTCACCGCCTCGTCGACCCGCGAGATCGCCTGGTTCACGTTCTGGCAGGCGACCGCCTCGACCGTTCTCACGCTGCTCGCCGGGCTCCCGCTGGCGTGGGCGCTCGCCCGCTTCTCGTTCCGGGGGCGCTCGCTCGTCGAGGCGCTCGTGCTCGTCCCGTTCGTCCTGCCCACGATCGTCGTCGCGACCGCCTTCCTGGCGCTCCTTCCCGACGGGGTCGAGCGCTCGATCTGGGCAATCCTGCTCGCCCACGTCTTCTTCAACGTGGCGGTCGTCGTGCGCGTCGTCGGCGCGTTCTGGGCGGGCCTCGACGAGCGGCTGTGGGACGCGGCGGCGACACTCGGCGCCGGCCCGGGACAGCGACAGCTGCGCCTCACGTTTCCGCTGCTCGCGCCCGCCCTGGCGTCGGCCGCCTCGATCGTGTTCCTCTTCTGCTTCACGTCGTTCGGCGTGATCGTCGTCCTCGGCGGGATCCGCTACTCGACGCTCGAGACCGAGATCTACAACCAGGCGGCGCGCTTCTTCGACCTGCGCACGGCCGCTGCGCTCGCGCTCCTCCAGCTCGCCGCCGTCGCGGCCGTCGTGGTCGTCTCCGGGAGGCTCGAGCGCCGCCTCGGCGGCGCCAGGCGCCCGGGCCGGCC
>DASSVY010000182.1:0-10462 GCA_035705535.1 Gaiella sp.
GGAGCGGACGCGCTCACCTAGCCTGCGAGCGTCCATCCCGCTCTCGCGGAACGGCCGCCGCAAACTCCGTGCGCCCGGCTTCGCCGGACGCGACGGCACACCCCTGAAGCGGACTGCCGGCTTCGCCGGCGTCCGAGGCGCGTCGGCGGGCGTCGCAATTCGCTAACAACTTTCGTTCGCGCACGTAGTAAGGGGAGAGGTGGCGGACTTTCAACCAGACGGGCAGCCCGTCGATACCATCGTGACGGTGGAGCGGGCGCTCGCGGACGACGAACGGGGGATGGAGGCCGCGCGCGTCGAGCGCGCCGGTGAGATCTCGACGCGGTTCCTCGACAACATCGAGACCGTCGTCTACGGCAAGCGCGAGGAGATCAAGCTCGTCCTGACCGCGCTGATCTGCGACGGTCACGTGCTCCTCGAGGACGTCCCCGGCACCGCCAAGACGATGCTCGCGCGCGCGATCGCAGGCAGCATCGACGGCGCGACCACGTCGCGCATCCAGTGCACGCCGGACCTGCAACCGACCGACGTCACGGGGCTCGCGATCTTCGACCAGCGGAGCCGCGACTTCGAGTTCCGGCCCGGTCCGATCTTCACGAATGTGGTCCTCGTCGACGAGATCAACCGCGCGACCCCGAAGACGCAGTCGGCGCTGCTCGAGGCGATGGCGGAGCGCCAGGTCACGGTCGACGGGGTCACGCGCGAGGTGCCGTACCCGTTTCTTCTCCTCGCCACCGAGAACCCGATCGAGTACGAGGGCACGTTCCCGCTTCCGGAGGCGCAGCTCGACCGTTTCTTCCTGCGCACGGCGCTCGGCTACCCGGGCATGGAGGACGAGCTCCGGATCATCGAGGAGCAGCGCTTCAACCACCCGCTCGACGCGCTCGAGCCGGTGGTCGGGCTCGACGACGTCCAGGATCTCCGCGCGGCAGCGCAGGAGGTCTACGTCGACGACGTCCTGCATCGCTGGCTCGTCGAGCTCGTCCGTGCCACGCGGGAGCAGGAGTCGGTGGTGATCGGCAGCTCCGTGCGCGGCAGCCTCGCGCTCGAGCGCGCCGCCCGGGCGTGGGCGCTGCTCCACGAGCGCGGCTACGTGGTCCCCGAGGACGTCGAGCTGCTGTTCGCGCCCGTCCTGGCCCACCGGGTCGTCTTCACGCCGAGCTTCGTGGCGCGCGCCCGCGCGTCAGGGTGGGAGGCCGCGATCGAGGAGTTCCGGCGGGCATGCTTCGAGGCGGCGCCTCGCCCGGGGTCGGAGGCCGACCCGCTCTTCGAGCAACCGCGGTCCTTCTAGGACGGCCAAACTCCCCGTGGCCAACGCGCGGCCCACCTTCACCTTCGTCCCGCGGCGACGCGTGATCGGGCTGTCGTTCGGGACGATGCGCAGCCTGCATCGTGGCGCGGGAACTGATATCGCGGGCTCGCGTCCGTACCGTCGCGGCGATGCGATGGACGTGATCGACTGGGCGGCATCGGCGCGGCTCTCGACGGCGCGGGACGCCGACGAGTTCCTCGTCCGCGAGCGATTCGCGGAGGAGGCGCCGAAGATCATCCTCGTCTGCGACCGCCGTCCGAGCATGGCCCATTTCGCCCCCCCGCTGCCGTGGCTCGACAAGACTGCCGCGATGCGCCAGGTCGTCGAGCTCGTCCTGGCGAGCGCCGGAGCCTCCGGTGGCTACGTCGGGTACCTCGACTTCGCGGACGGCGAGGCGCACTGGCGGCAGCCGAAGGGCGAGCGAAAGCTCCTGGAGATCCGCGACCAGCGCCTCGAGTCGTCCGAGTTCGGCAGCCCGTCCGACTGGCTCGACCGCTCGATCGCGTTCCTCTCCGAGCGACGGCGTGCCGCGAGCGCCGGGACGTTCGTCTTCGTCCTCTCGGACTTCATCCCCGCACCCGCCGAGGACCTCTGGCTGACGGCTGCCGAGCATCGCTGGGACGTCGTTCCGGTCGTGATCCAGGATCCGACGTGGGAGCAGAGCTTTCCCGACGTGAGCGGCCTCGTCGTCCCGCTGAGGGACGCAGAGACGGGCCGGGTCGCGCCGGTCAGGCTCCGGCGCGGCGAGGCGGAGGCCCGCCGGGAGGCGAACGAGCAGCGGACGAACGAGCTCCTCGACACGTTCCGGGCGCTGGACGTCGACCCGGTGCTCGTGTCCTCGAGCGACCCGGCCACGATCCTCGCAGAGTTCCTCGTGTGGTCCGACATGCGCCGGACGCGCCGGGTGGTCGGAGCGTGAACGACCGGCGTCGGGGAATCCTCGCCGGGCTCGGGCTCGCGGGGCTCGCGCTGGTCGGGGCACTTGTCGTGATGCTCCTCTGGGACGGCGGCGGAAGCGACACGCCGGAGCCGACCGTCGCGAGCCCGAGCGGGATCGAGGCGTACGCCGAGCTCGACCGCTACAAGGTGCACTTCGGCGACACGCTGACCGCGAAGGTCGAGATCAGCGTCGACCGCGCGCGCGTCGACCCGGACTCGATCCGGATCGACACCGACTTCACGCCGTGGAAGGCCGCCGGCCCGCCCACCGTCGTTCGCCGGGACGGCAGGTCGACGACGTACATCGAGACGAGGTACACCCTCCGCTGTCTCGAGAGCTTCTGCACGACGCCCGAGGAGCAGTCGGTGCAGGGGTTCCGTGCGGCGCGTGTCTCGTACACGGCCCTCGAGCAGGCGGCGGGCGGGGCGGGTCCGCGCACCGTGCAGGCTGCGTGGCCGCAGATCCTCGTGACGGCCCGCTACGCGCCGCCGAGCGCGAGCCAGTCGACGCGGCAGGCCGCGACCCAGTGGCAGGCGAACCTCCTGTCGCTCCCCGCGGCCACGTACCGCATCGGCCCGTGGGCCCTCGTCGCGCTCCTGCTCCTGGGCGCGGTGATCCTCGCGGCCGCAGCGGTGCTGATCGTCCTCCGCACCCGGCCGCGGCCCGCAGCCGCAGTCGCCGTCGCCGCGCCGGGCGCGGATGCAGGCTCCGGGATCACACCGCTCGACTACGCGCTCGAGCTCCTCGAGGACCCGGCGAGGGTCAACGGCTCCGGCGACCAGCGACGGGCGCTCGAGCTCGTCGCCGACGGTCTCGTCGACCGGGGCGACGGCACGCTCGCCCGCCTCGCCCGCGCGCTCGCCTGGTCACGGCCCGTGCCGAGGATCGAGGAGACGAGCGGGATCGCGCGTAAGGCGCGGGCGGTGCTCGGGAGGAGGGCCGATGCGCCTGCTGTCTAGCGGCTCCGCGGTCGACAGTCACGACGTCGGCGCAGTGCGCAGGGCGAGCTTCCGCACGCGCCTCGTCCGGATCGTGCTCGTCGTCGCGGCGCTTGCGCTGCTCGTCGGCGCCGCAGCCTCGGCCAGAGGCCTCGACGCCGGAAGGACGAACGGGCTTCCCATCGCATCCGGCGTCGCGGTCGTCGACCTTTCGCTCAGCATCGGCCCGCACGACTACCAGACGATCCGCGCGACCTTCCGGCGGCTCATCGCCTCCGACGGCTCCCTCGGCGTCGTGATGTTCTCCGACGTGCCGTACGAGATGCTGCCACCCGGGACGCCCGCGCGAGAGCTCGAGCCGGTGCTCCGGCTGCTCGCTCCGCAGAAGGTCGCCGGCAAGCGCCAACCCCGGCTTCCGTCGAATCCGTGGTCGACGAGCTTCTCGGCGGGCACGCGCATCTCCTCGGCGCTCGACCTGGCGCAGGAGATGCTCCAGCGCGACGGGATCTCGCACGGTAGCGTGCTCCTGCTCAGCGACCTCGTCACCGCGCCGGAGGACGTTCCGCGGCTCGCACGGACGCTGCAGAACCTGCAGGACGCCGGGATCTCGGTGAAGGTCGTGCCGCTCACGCCGCTCCGGGACGGCCGGAGGATCTTCGAGGGGCTGCTCGGAAAGCAGGCCCTGATCCCGCCGTCGCGGATCGCGAGCTCGCAGCCGCTGCCGACGGGCTCCTCGTCCGGTCTGCCGATCGCGCTTCTCGTCCTCGGTGCGCTCGTGCTCCTCGTGCTCGCGGCGCACGAGCGCTTTGCGGGGCGCCTCTGGCTGCCCCGACCCGAAGGGAGGCCGGCATGAAGGACCACCGCGTGAGAAGGGCCGTGATCATCGGCTCCGTGGCGGGGTGCGCCCTGCTCTCCCTGTTCCTCGTGATGCTCGCGATCGACGTCGTCCGCTCGCACGAGGCGCTTGCGTCGGGTGACGACACATACACCTCCTCGCCGAAGGACGGCGGGCTGTGGAAGCCCGGCGCGCTCGGCGCCTCGTCGCTCAGCCACAAGGTGCTCGGCGTCGACGACGACCTCCGGTTCCGCGAGGCCGTGCGCGCGCTCAGGCTCTCCCAGCAGGACGAGCCGACCGACTCGAGCCCGGACGCGATCCTGCGCCGCGCGAAGGCGCAGAAGCTGTTGCAGCAGGTCTCGGACAGCGACCCCGACCCCGGCCGACGGTCTCGGGCTCTCAGCCTCCTCAGCGTGCTGATGCTCTCGACACCCGCCGCCGACCAGGAAGAGCGCGCCACGACGCAGCGGATCGCGCTCGCGAACCTCCAGAAGGCGATCGAGACCGACCCGGCTAACGACGAGGCGAAGTACAACCTCGAGGTCGTCCTGCGGCGGCGCGCGGGCGTCCAGACCGTCCAGGGCGGCCCGACGCCGAACCCGTCCAGCGGGCAGGGGCAGTCGCGCGGCGCCGCGACCGGGCCACCCGGGAAGGGGTACTAGGAGAGTGCAGTTCGTGCTGCTGGTCTCGCTCCAGTTCCTGACGCCGAAGGGCGCCCTGCTCGCGCTCCTCGTCCTCGTGCCGCTCGGAGCGTTCCTCGCGGTCTCGAAGCGGGCGACGGGGGTCCGCGAGGCGCTCGGCGTGCCGGCCCTCCCGGAGAGCGTGCGCGTCGTCCCGCTCGTCGCAGTCGTCGCGGTGGGCGTCCTGCTCGGGCTCGCCGCCGCGCAGCCGCTCGTCGAGCGCACGTCCGACCGCGAGGTTCGGTCGGACGCGGAGGCGTACGTCGTCCTCGACGTGACTCGCTCGATGCTCGCGCGGCAGGGGCTGCAGGGCCAGATGCGCATCGAGCGCGCGAAACGGGCTGCCGAGCAGCTGCGCGCGTCGCTCCCCGACGTGAAGTTCGGCGTCGCCTCGATCACGAACCGGGTGCTGCCGCATCTGTTCCCGAGCGCCGACCAGGACGTCTTTCGCGCGACCCTCCAGAAGTCCCTCGGGGTCGACCGCCCGGCGCCGGGGACGGGGTTCATCGTCGCGCCCGGTCAGGTCGGGAGCCGCAACGCGACGACGTTCGCAGCGCTCACCGGCATGGGGACGCAGGGCTTCTTCTCGCCCGAGGCGCGGAAGCGCGTCGTCGTGGTGCTGACGGACGGCGAGAGCCCCGATGTCGAGGCGGGCCGCGTGGGATCGAGCTTCCGGCGTGCGGGGATCCAGGCCGTCTTCCTCCGGTTCTGGGGAGCGGACGAGCGCGTGTTCACGAACGGCGACGCCGAGCCCCAATACCGGCCGCAACCCGAGTCGCGCGCGATCCTCGAGTCCCTCGCCGCCGCGACCGGCGGTCGTGCGTTCGACGAGGCAGACCTGACGGGCGCCGAGCGCCAGGTGCACGCCGACCTCGGCTCCGGGAAGGCCGAGGCGGTCGCGAGCGAGCGCGGGCACCGCCTGCCGCTGGCGCCCTACCTGGCCGCCGTCGCGATCCTGCCGCTGGGCGTGCTGCTCTGGCGGCGGGACCGCTAGCCGGTCAGGCGGAGCGTCTCGACGGCCGGGCTGTCCTCGAGCTGCGGGACGATGCAGCCGCCGATCGCGTAGAGCCTGCCGCCGACCGCGTACAGCGCGAGGGCATGACGCGGCACCTTGAGGCTCGGTCCCCGCTGCCATTTCCGGGTCGCGCCGTCGTAGACGAAGTACTTCGACTCGAGCACGGCGTGGATCTTGTTGCCGACGGTCACGACGCCGAGGAGGTCCATCGGCTTCGGCATCGAGGGGCCGGCGCGCCACTCGTTGCGAGCGGGGTTGTAGATCCAGACACGGCGGAGGATCTCCTGGCTGCGGAGGCGGCCGCCGAGGACCCAGATCTCGCCCTTGAAGACGGTCGCCGCCATCGCGTGGATCGCCTCGGGCAGCGGGGCGACCTCCGACCACGACTCGCGGGCGACGTCGTACGCGTACACGGTCTGCACCGGGTTGACCGGATCGAGCCCGCCGATCGCGTAGACCTTGCCGCCGAGGCCGACGGCGGCGAGGTTCGTTCGCGGCGCCGGGAGCGGCGTCAGCGTCCGCCACAACCCGCGACGCGTGTCGTACGCGTACATCTGCCGCCCGTCGACCTCGGGGGAGTTGCCGCCGATCACGAAGAACGTCTGCCCGAGCTTGGCGCCGGCAGCCGCGCTGAACTGGTGGGGGAGCGGCGTCAGGGAGCTCCACGTGTCGGTCTTGGCGTCGTACCGCTCGAACAGATCGAGCGGCTTCCCGCTGTTGCCGACCATGCCGGCGGCGACGTAGATCTTCCCGCCGATCTCCGTCGAGGCCGTGTAGCTGCGGCGGTGCGGCATCGGCGGCGACCACGTCCAGACGGGTCGCACCTTCGCGTCGGTGCCGCCCGAACTCGTCCGCGCGAGCACGCCCGCGGCGGTCACGACGAGCAGGAGCGCGACGAGCCCGGCGACGACGAGGGTGACGCCGCGGAGCTGCCGCTCAGAGGGCTTCGGCGAGCGCATGCTTGTGCTTGCGACGCTCTTCCTTACGCTCGCGCATGCGATGCGGGTCGGGCACCGGCACCGCGGCGAGCAGCGCCTTCGTGTACTCGTCCTGCGGCTGCGTGTAGACGCGCTCGGCGGGGCCCGCCTCGACGATCTTGCCCTTGTTCATCACCGCGATGTCGTCGCTCATCGTGCGGACGACCGCGAGGTCGTGCGCGACGAAGAGGTAGGTGAGGCCGAACTCTCCCTGGAGGTCCTTGAGCAGGTTGAGGATCTGCGCCTGGATCGAGACGTCGAGCGCGGAGACAGGCTCGTCGCAGACGATCAGCCGTGGGTTGAGCGCGAGCGCGCGCGCGATCCCGATGCGCTGGCGCTGCCCACCCGAGAACTCGTGCGGATACCGGTTCACGAAGTCGGGGTTGAAGCCGACCACCTCGAGGAGCTCCTCAACCGTCTTGCGACGGCGCGCGCGGTCTCCGACCTTGTGCACCAGGAGCGGCTCGCCGACGATGTTCCCGACCGTCATCCGCGGGTTGAGCGACGCGTACGGGTCCTGGAACACGATCTGCATGTCGCGCCGCATCCGGCGGAGGTCTTCCTTCTTCATCGTGGTCAGCTCCTCGCCGAGGAACCGCACCGAGCCGCTGGTCGGCTTGAGCAGC
The DNA here is from genome assembly GCA_035705535.1 of Gaiella sp. GTDB lineage: Bacteria > Actinomycetota > Thermoleophilia > Gaiellales > Gaiellaceae > Gaiella. Next base: position 7,324 of record DASSVY010000182.1, read on the forward strand.
TCGAGGACGCAGTAGCCGGTCGTCGACTTGCCGGAGCCGGACTCGCCGACGAGGCCGAGCGTCCGGCCGGGGTAGATCTCGAACGAGACATCGTCGACCGCCTTCACGTAGTCGACGGTGCGGTCGAACAGGATCCCTTTCTTGATCGGGAACCACTTCTTGAGGTTCTCGACCACGAGGAGCGGCTCGCCGTTGTGTGAGGTCTCACTCGTGCCCGCCGGCTGCTCGGTCGTGCTCATCGCGCTCCCACGGGCTCGGCGGCACGCTCGGAGGCGGGATGCTGCGTGCGTACCCAGTGTCCTGTGCGGATCTCGCGCAGCTCCGGCTGCACCTTGTTGCAGTCGTCGGTGCCTGCGTACTTGCAACGGGGCGCGAAGCGGCACGCCTCGGGCGGCATGAGGAGATCCGGCGGGCGACCCGGGATCGTCGCTAGGCGGTCGTTGCGAGGGTCGTGGTTGTCGATCTTGGGGAGCGACCCGAGGAGCGCCTCCGTGTACGGGTGCTCGGGGCGGTCGAAAAGATCGATCACCGACGCCTGCTCGACGACCTGGCCGGCGTACATCACGAGCACGTTCTCCGCCGTCTCTGCGATCACGCCCATGTTGTGCGAGATGATGATCATCGTCATTCCGTGGTCGCGGCGGAGCTCGTCGAGCAGCTCGAGGACGCCCGCCTGGACGGTGACGTCGAGCGCGGTGGTCGGCTCGTCGGCGATCAGCAGCTGCGGGTTGCACGAGAGCGCCATCGCGATCATCACGCGTTGGCGCATCCCTCCGGAGAACCGATGGGGGTAGTCGCGGAGCCGCCGCTTGGCGTCGGGGATGTGGACCTCCTCGAGCAGCTCGATCGCACGCTTGTCCGCCTCGGCCTTGCCGAGCCCCATGTGACGGCGGATCGTCTCCGTGATCTGGGTACCGATCGTCAGCGTCGGGTTGAGCGACGTCATCGGGTCCTGGAAGATCATCGCGATCTGCTTGCCGCGGACGTCCTCGAGCTCCTTGTCGGACATCGTCGTCAGCTCGCGGCCCCCGAAGCGGATCGCGCCAGAGACGACGCGGCCGGGCGACTGCACCAAGCCCATGATCGAGAGCGATGTGACGGACTTGCCGCAGCCCGACTCGCCCACGATCCCGAGCACCCCGCCCTCCTGGACCTCGAACGAGACGCCGTCGACGGCGTGCACCTCGCCCTCGCGGGTCTGGAAGTAGGTGCGGAGGTCCTCGACTTCGAGAAGGGCCAAGGTCAGGTTTCCTTCGTCCGCGGATCGAGCGCGTCGCGCAGGCCGTCGGCGATGAAGAAGGCGCTGAGGATGAGCCAGGCGATGCAGACGGAGGGGATCACGATGATGTACGGGTGCGCCTGATAGGCGGTGTAGCCGTCCTGCGCGAGCGTGCCCCAGGACGCCTTCGGCGGGTTGATCCCGAGCCCGAGGAACGACAGGAACGCCTCGCCGAGGATCACGCCAGGCAGCTCGAGGAAGACGAAGACGATGATCACGCCGAGCGTGTTCACCAGGAGGTGCCGGTAGAGCACGCGTGGCCCCTTGGCGCCGACCGAGTACGCGGCCCGGACGTAGTCGTTCTGCTTCAGCGTGAAGATCTGGCCGCGCATCACTCGGGCGGTCGTGAACCAGGAGGCGATCGTCAGCGCGACGACCATCGTCCAGAAGTTGACGGTGCCGAACACCGCGAGCGTCATGATCGCGAACGGCAGGTAGGGGAGACCGTAGAGCGCGTCGAGGAAGCGCATCAGCGCGTTGTCGACGTGTCCACCGAGGAAACCGGCGGTCGCGCCGTACACGATGCCGACGACCATGATCGCGAAGGTCGCCGCGAAGCCGATCGCAAAGGACACGCGGCCGCCGAGCGCGGTACGGACGAGAAGGTCGCGACCGAACCCGTCGGTGCCGAACGGGTGCGCCCAGCTGGGCGACTGGTAGGCCTGCGAGAAGTCGAGCGCGTACGGGTCCTCGTTGGAGAGCCAGGGGACGAAGATCACGAAGGCGAGCAAGAGGAGGAACGCGATCGCGGCGACCACCGACGCCTTGTTCTTGACGAAGCGGTGGAACGCGTCGCCCCAGAGGGACGCGCGCGGCAGCGACGCGCCGGCCTCTGCACCGCGGGCGCTTGCGTTTCGGGCCAGAGCCTCCTCGAACTCGGCCCGGCGCTGCATGAACGGCCGGTCGAGCCCTCCCGGGCTCCGCCGGGGGGCGGTCTCCGTGGTCGCGAGATCAGGTTCGCTCATCCCGGATCCTCGGGTCGAGGTAGCCGTAGAGGATGTCCACGACGAGGTTCGCGACGATGATGATCACCGACAACAGAACGGTGATACCCATCACGACCGAATAGTCACGCCCGGTCACCGCCGTCACGTAGTACTTCCCGATCCCCGGGATCCCGAAGATCGTCTCGACGATGAACGAGCCCGTGATCAGACCGCCGAGCACCGGGCCGGCGGCCGTGACGGCGGGGATCAGCGAGTTCCGCAGCACGTGCTTGCCTACGACGATGCGCCAGCGCAGGCCCTTCGCCTTCGCCGTGCGGATGTAGTCCTGCTGCATCGTCTCGAGCACGGTGCCCCGTACGAGCCGCGCGAAGTAGGTCATCGGGTAGATGCCGAGGGCGATCGTGGGCAGGATCCACGAGCTCGGGCCGCTCCAGCCGTTCGTCGGTAACCCGGTGTAGTCCTTGAGCCGCAACGCGAAGAAGTAGATGAGGAGCGTCGCGACGAGGAAGCTCGGTAATGCGAAGCCGAGATTTGCAATGCCCATCGCGGTGTAGTCGAGGGCGGTGTTGTGTTTCAGCGCGGCGAACACCCCGAGCGGGATGCCGACGATGATCGCGAACGCCATCGCCATCAGGCCGAGCTTGATCGACGTCGGGAAGTGCTCCTTGATGACGTCGTTGACGTCCTGGTTGCGCTGCACGAGAGACGGTCCGAGATCGAGGCGCGCGGTGTCGCGGACGTAGTAGAGGTACTGCACCCACCACGGCTTGTCGAGGTGGAACTTCCGGTCGAGGTTCCGCTGGATCGATTCGGGAACCGGGCGGTCGGTGACCTGGAAGGGGTTCCCCTTGATGAGCTTCATCATCAGGAAGGTCATCAGGATGACCAGGAGGAGCACCGGGATCGTCCACAC
>DASSVY010000183.1:0-7984 GCA_035705535.1 Gaiella sp.
GACGAAGTACTCGCTCGAGCAGATGGCGCTCTTCGCCCCCCTCGCGGTTTGTGTCGTCGGTGCGACCGCCGGAGTCGTGCTCCTGTGGGTCAAGGTGATCGCCCAGGCCCGCCGCGAGCGCAGCGAGCGACACCCCGTCTAGTTCTCGGGCCCGCGGGCGGCGGCCGCCGCCCGCGGAACGACGACCGCCTACGCGCCGACAGCTTCCGGCTGCAGCGCGGGCACGTCGACCTGGAGGCCGGGATCGGCCGCACGGACGTGGGTCTGCGGCGCCCCGAGCTCCCCGCGGACGATGTTGGCGCCCTGTGCGAGCGCGGCGGCCTTGTACATCGCGATCGGCCGCGGCACGCCCTGTCGTCCGAAGCCGCAGTCCGACGACAGCACGAGCTTGTCGTCGTCGATGTACTCGAGCGCGGTGCGGATGTCGGCCGCGACCTCCTCGGGCGTCTCGACCTGGAGCCTGCGGTGGCTGATCATGCCGACCGCGACCTTCTTCGGGAGGTTCCCCTTGTAGGGAGCGAGGGCAGGCAGCAGGCTGTGACCGTTCTCCTTGGACTCGATCGTCCAGACGTCGCCCTTGAGCCGGTTCAGGTAGATGTCGACCGAGGGCTCGTAGGAGATGTTCGGGTCGAAGCAGTGCTGCGCGCCGGGGTTGCCCCAGCACGTGTGGATCCAGAGCTCGACGTCGTCGAGGCCCTCGACCGTGTGATTGAAGAGGTCGACGAGGAAGTCGAGGTACTCGGGCGCGGCGCCGTAGGCGGCGGCGCTGTGGATCGCGGGCTCCTCGAGCTGGATGATCTTGGCGCCCGCAGCCTGCAGCTCGCGCAGCTCGGCATTGAGGATCGTCCCGATGTCCCACATGAGGTCCTGCTTGTCCTCCGCATACGCATCGGTCTTGACCGTAAGGACCGTCGCGGCGAGGTCGGCCGCGATCGTCCCGAGCTTCACGGGCTTCTCCGTCCGTGCCTGCGAGACGCGCCAGATCTTCGCGAACTCCAGCGGCGTGCGCGGTCCGATCTTGTCGACGACCGCGTGGTACTTCCAGCCGCCGACGATCTCGTTCAGCCACGAGCCGACCGGATACGACCAGCCGAACGTCGTCTCGGTGTCGTACTCCGAGATGCCTGAGAATCGCTCCGACGGGTACGAGAACCACGAGCGGCCCGCGATGTCCGCGTCGAGGTGGTAGTCGCCGTTCGTGAGGATGTCGAGGCCGGCGAGCTCCTGGTCTGACAGCACGGTCGAGACGGCGTCGAGGTACTGCTCCCTGTACGCGACGTCGGCCATCCCGGACGAGAAGGGCCGCTCGAAGAGGTTGCCGGTGAACCACGTCGGACGCGGCCAGGAGCCGGTCACCGTGGTCGGGAGGACGAGGTCCTTCGTTGCTGTCAACACGTCATGCTCCTTTGGTCGACACGCCGTCGCATCCGAGAGCGGATCGTCCGACGATAGAGGCGTCGGACGGCATGCGTCAACGATAGACGCGTAGGCGCCGTCCGACCTCGCCCGTACCGTCGACTGGGCCATGCAGGACGGCCGCTGGACGACAAGACCGTGCGACTGGGAGCGGGTCGACACCCTCTCTCGAGCGCTCGGTCTGAGTGACACGACCGCGACGGTGCTCGTCCGTCGAGGGCTCGACGACCCGGACACGGCGCGCGCATTCCTCGACGCGGAGCCACCGCGGCACGACCCCTTTCGCCTCGGCGACATGGCCGCGGCGGTCGAGCGGATTCGCCGGGCGGTACGCGACGGCCAGCGGATCTGCGTCCACGGCGACTACGACGTCGACGGCATCTCCGCGACCGTCGTCGCGTTGCTGACCCTCCGGGAGCTGGGCGCGGACGTCGAGTGGCGCCTGCCGAGCCGCTTCGAGGAGGGCTACGGGCTCGCGGCGGAGACGATCGAGCAGCTGGCCGCGGACGGTGTCGAGCTCGTCCTCACCGTCGACTGCGGGATCACCGCGGTGGCCGAGGTTGCGCGCGCCCGCGAGCTCGGGCTCGACGTGATCGTCACCGACCACCATCGCCCCGCAGCGGCGCTCCCCGACTGCACGGTCGTCGCGACCCGACCGTCGGACTACGGGTGCCTCGATCTCTGCGGGACCGGCGTCGCGTACACGCTTGCCCGCGCGCTGCTCGGTGACGAGCACCCGGCCCTTGCCCGGATGCTCGACCTCGTCGCGCTCGCGACGATCGCGGACGTCGTCCCGCTCGTCGACGAGAACCGCGCGCTCGCGGCCGCCGGCCTGCGTGCGCTCGCGCGGACGAGCCGACCCGGGCTCCAGGCGCTGATGAGGTCGGCGCACGTGGACCCCGCGATCGTCGACTCGACCGCAGTCGCGTTCAGGCTTGCTCCGCGGATCAACGCCGCCGGCCGGCTCGGACGGCCGGACCTCGCGCTCGAGCTCCTGCTCACCGACGACCGCGCCGAGGCGGACCGGCTCGCGGCGCAGCTCGAGGATCTGAACCGCGAGCGCCAGGGGGTCGAGGAGCGGATCCTGCGTGAGGCGACGTCGCTGGTCGAGTCGTGGCCCGAGGCGCGCCGCGGCCGCCGCGGCTACGTCCTGTGGCACGAGGACTGGCACGAGGGCGTGATCGGGATCGTCGCGTCGAGGCTCGTCGAGCGCTACCACCGGCCTGTCGTGCTCGTCGCGCCGAGCGCGCACGGCTGGAAGGGCTCGGGCCGCTCGGTCTCCGAGTTCGACCTCCATGCCGGTCTCGCGGCGTGCGCGGAGCACCTCGACGGCTTCGGCGGCCATCGTGCCGCCGCCGGGCTGACGATCGGAGAGAAGAGCCTCGACGCGTTCGCGGACGCGTTCGGGCAGGAAGCCGACCTGACGCTCGGCGACGTCGACCTGCGTCCGCTGACGGTGGTCGACGCGATCGTCCCCGCGAGCGCGTTGACGCTCGATCTGGCGCAGGAGCTCGACAGCCTCGCGCCGTTCGGCCTCGGCAACCCTGAGCCCACGCTGCTCGTCGCGAGCGTCGAGGCGGCGACGCCGGCGACGGTGGGGGAGGGAAGGCACCTCCGCTTCCGGGTGCGCCAGCACGGACGGGACGGTGGCTCCGCGATCGCCTTCGGCTTCGGCGCGCAGCTCGAGCGCGTGCAACCGGGCGGTCGCTTCGACCTCGCCTTCCGCCTGAAGGAGAACCGCTGGAACGGCACCGTCGCGCCCCAGCTCGTCGTCCGCAGGCTCTTCGACGCCCCCGAGGCCTACGACGAGCTGCGCGAGTGGCTCGCGGCGGAGTGGCGCGCCGGCGACACGGCGTGGACGCCCGAGGCGAGGGCGATCTTCGCCGAGCTCGGCCTCGTCACCGACGGCCCGTCGCGCCAGCTCCTCGAGTCCGAGACGTTCCGGGCGCTGCTCGCCCAGGGCGGGGCGGAGCTCCGCGAGGCGGCCTAGACCCTCAGGCTTCGCCGTCCCAGTAGTCGAGCGTGTCGCGCCGCATCGTGAGGCGGTCGCGGTCGTCGCCGGGAAAGATCGAGATCTTGTCGCTGTCGGGGTAGACGGCGATCGCGGGCTCCTGCTTGGTCGACGACATCAGCACCCGCGCGACGTCGTCGCCGAGGCACGTGACCTTGTGTGCGCCGTCGGGCCCCGGCGGGAAGCAGACGATGTCACCCTCACCGAGCTCCTGCTCGCCGCTGGGATGCCGGAGCAGCACCCGTCCGGCGAGAACCGTGAGCCACTCCTCCTCGGGGTACTCGTAGTGGTAGGGGCAGATGCTCTGCCCGGGCGGCAGCTCGTAGAGCGTCGCGCCCATCTGAGCGGCGCCGATCGCGGGGCCGAACCGAGCCATGCCGGCCCGATAGCCGTCTGGATCATCCGCGTCGTAGCGGGGAACGAGTTCGTGCAGGTTCACGCGAGGCAGGTCGGCCACGCGTTCAGTCTCTCACGCTTGCAGGTGCGCCTCGACGAACCAGAGGTGCTTGTCGATCGACCGTGAGATCTCCGTGAAGAGATCCGACGTGTCGATGTCGCCGAGCTCCGAGTCGGTGACCTCGATCGCCTCGCGAACCGCGGCGCCGTAGGTCGCGAGCCGGTCGGCGACCACCTGCACGGTGTCCTCACCGGCTATCGCGTCGAGCGGATACTCGTCCAGCGAGCTTGCCTCGGCCGCCATCCGCACGGTCCCCGTCGCGAGCCCGCCCAGCGCGGCAGCCCGCTCTGCGATCTCGTCCACGAACTCGAGCACGCTCTCGGCCACGGTGTCGTAGAGCTCGTGCAGCTGGATGAAGTCGCTGCCGCGGACGCTCCAGTGCGCCTGCTTCAGCTGGCTGTAGAGATCGAAGGTGTCCGCGAGGCGGGCGTTGAGGAGCGTGACCAGCTTCTCACGGGTCGCCTCGTCGAGGTCGTTCCGGGTCTCGAACATCCGGGCGGTCTTGGTGGCCATCGCGCTGCGGTCCTCCTGTCGGTTTCGTGGCAGGCACGCGTACGCAGACGTGCCCCTCTTCCGAGGGTATACCCGGGCCGGTCCGCGCAAAACGCGACGTCAGCGGCGGGTCGTCGACGCTGCGAGGAGAACGAGCATCCGCCGCAGGCGGCGACGCTCGAAGTATTCGTGGATGAGCCGCATGGCGTTCATATCGGTTCGTCCTCGGGGTGTACCCCCCTCCCCGAAGGAGGGAACCTCGAGGTTTGGCCCGTACACTGATCGCATGGCGGTCGTCGGCACTCAGTCGCATCACGAGAACCTTGTCGAGGAGCTGCTGACCAGCGTCGAGTCGTACAACCCGGGCGTCGACCACGACCTCATCCGGCGGGCGTTCGAGACCGCCGAGACCCGCCATCGCGGTCAGGTGCGGCGCTCCGGCGAGGAGTTCATCCACCATCCGTGGGGCGTCGCGTGCATCTGCGCCGAGCTCCACCTCGACGAGCAGACGATCGCGGCCGCGCTGTTGCACGACGTCGTCGAGGACACCGACGCCGAGCTCGACGAGCTTCGCGCGGAGTTCGGCGCCGAGATCGCGCAGCTCGTCGAGGGCGTCACGAAGCTGACACGGATCCAGTTCTCGAGCCGCGAGCAGGCCGAGGCGGAGAACTACCGCAAGATGATCGTCGCGATGGCCCAGGACGTCCGGGTCATCCTCATCAAGCTCGCCGACCGCCTGCACAACATGCGGACGATCGAGTACCTCGGCAAGCAGAAGCAGGTGCAGAAGGCAAAGGAGACCCTTGAGGTCTACGCGCCGCTCGCCCATCGCCTCGGCATCCACGCCGTGAAGTGGGAGCTCGAGGACCTCTCGTTCCAGATCCTCCACCCGCGGAAGTACGCCGAGATCAGGGCTATGGTCGCCGACCGCCGCGCCGACCGCGAGGAGCAGGTCGAGCAGGCCGGCACGATCCTCGGGCTCGAGCTCGAGAAGGCCGACATCCCCGCTGTGATCTCGGGGCGCGCGAAGCACTTCTACTCGATCTACGACAAGATGGCCAAGAAGGGCCGCGAGTTCAACGAGATCTACGACCTCACGGCCATGCGCGTGATCGTCGAGCGGTCCGGCGAGGAGGGGACGCGCGACTGCTACGGCGCGCTCGGGATCCTCCATTCGCTCTGGAAGCCGATGCCGGGGCGCTTCAAGGACTTCATCGCGATGCCGAAGCTCAACCGGTACCGCTCGCTGCACACGACCGTGATCGGGCCCTCCGGACGCCCGCTCGAGATCCAGGTGCGGACACGCGAGATGCACGAGGAGGCGGAGCTCGGGGTCGCGGCGCACTGGCTGTACAAGCGCGGGCGCGTGGGCAAGCAGGACGACGAGTGGCTCGAGTGGGTGCGGTCGCTGATGGACTGGCAGGGCGACGAACAGGACGCCGCCGAGTTCATGCGGACGCTCCGCACGGACCTCTTCGACGACGAGGTGTACGTGTTCACGCCGAAGGGCGAGGTCAAGACGCTGCCCGCCGGCGCGAGCCCGATCGACTTCGCCTATGCGGTCCACACCGACGTCGGTCACCGGACCGTCGGCGCCAAGGTCAACGGGCGCATCGTCCCGCTCCACTACCGCCTCAAGAACGGCGACTTCGTCGAGATCCTCACCTCGAAGTCCGGGCGCGGCCCGTCACGGGACTGGCTGTCGCTCGCGGCGTCCTCGCGTGCGCGGAACAAGATCCGGCAGTGGTACCAGCGGGAGACCCGCGGTGAGACCGAGCAGAAGGGCCGGGAGGCGCTCGACCAGGCGCTGAAGGCGCAGAACCTCCCGTACCGCAAGCTCCAGGGCTCGAGCGTGCTCGCCTCCGTGATCCGCGAGATGGGCTTCAAGAAGGCGGAGGACTTCTACCTCGCGCTCGGCGCCGGGAAGATCGGAACGGGCCAGGTCGTGAACAAGGTCCTGCACAGCCTCAAGACCGACGAGGTGCCGCAGGAGAGCGCGATCGCGATCAAGCCGGCTGCGCACAAGCGCACGGTCTCGGGCGAGTCCCTCGGCGTGGTCGTCCCGGGCGTCGAGGACATCCTCGTCCGGCTCGCGAAGTGCTGCACACCGGTACCCGGCGACGAGATCCGCGGCTACATCTCGCTCGGCCGCGGGATCACGATCCACCGGGCGGACTGTCCGAACGTCAAGGCGCTGATGCGCAACCCGGAGCGCTTCACGCCGGTGGAGTGGGAGGGGAACGCGACGTCGGCGAGCTTCCGTGCGCAGATCGCGGTCGACGCGTGGGACCGCGCCCGGCTGCTCGAGGACGTCGCACGGACGTTCGCGGAGCACGGCGCGAACATCGTCGCCTACGGCGGCACGGTCGAGGACGGGATGGCGCGGAACTGGTACACGGCGGAGCTCGGCGACGTGAAGGATCTGCGCACGCTGCTCTCCATCCTCCGCAACCTCGACGGCGTCTTCGACGCCTACCGGATGACTCCAGGCGGGTGAGGTGGGGGAACCCATGGTTCCCCCACCAGCCCCCTCCTTTTACCGTCGTTGCCGGACACGCGCCGTTGGCCTCCCGGCCGGCAAAGCCGGCCTCCGGCCGCGCCGGTAGCGCGCCGCCGCGACGGTGTGGACCTCTGTCTACCGGTGTCCGACTTCAGTCGGACACCTGCTCCTGTCAGAGCCGGTCGCGGATCGAGGCGAGGTCGTCGTCGCTCGCGGCCCACTCCCGGGCGCGCGGCTCGAGCTCGACCGCGCGGCGAAGCGACTCCAGCGCCTCGTCGTCCTTGCCCGCGAGGGCGAGCCAGCACGCCGTCGAGTAGATGACGCCCGCGTTGTCCGGGAAGCGCTCGTTTGCCTCGTCCATGAGCCTCAGGGCCGCCTCGGGGTCGAGCGGGTCGCGGAAGCGCTCCGCCTCGAAGTACCACTCCCACGCGGACGGCGTATACGCCTCGCCCGGCTTGCCGCCCACGGCGAGCACGGTCGTCCCCGGCTCGGCCGCGCGGGCGTGCCGACGCGTCGATGGATCGCGGAGGAAGACGACGGTGCCGGCGGGTGCATCGAGCGTGTCGCCGTTCAGCTCGAAGGTCGCGCGGCCGGAGAGCACGACGTACACCTCCTCGTGACCGAGCGTCTGCTCCGTGTGGCTCTCGACCACCTCGTCGCCCGCCGCATCGGCGGTGTAGGCGTTCATCCCGAAGGCCTCGATCCCGAGGGTGCGGCGGATCGGCCGCCAGCGAAGTCCCCCGGCGACGGGGATCGGGTGCACGTCCGCAATGCGCAGACTGCTCCAGGGCTCGTCCATGCGCTCGACGCTACCGGAACCGTTCTGCCGCACCCGGTGTAGAAGACGCGAGTGGGGAGCCGACCACTTGACGAGGCGACGCTCGTCGCGCGCGCCAAGCGCGGCGACGCCGCCGCCTACGAGGAGCTCGTCCGCATGCACCAGGCGATCGCATTCCGTATCGCGTTCGTCGCCGCCGGCGATCGCGCCGACGCGGAGGAGGCCGTCCAGGACGGCTTCGTCAAGGCGCATCGGGCGCTCGGGCGATTCCGCGACGGCGCGCCGTTTCGGCCGTGGATCTTGCGGATCGTGGCGAACGAGGCCCGCAAC
>DASSVY010000184.1:0-4788 GCA_035705535.1 Gaiella sp.
GCAGGGCTCGCAGCAGCAGCCCGGCGTGTCCGCCGCGTTCTCGAAGGCGCTCGACCGCGCCGACGAGGAGCGCCGCCGGCTCGAGGACGACTACGTCTCGACCGAGCACCTCTTCCTCGCGCTCGAGCCGGTGCCGCGCGAGGAGATCCTCGCGTGGATCCGCAAGGTGCGCGGCGGCCAGCGCGTCACCTCGCAGGATCCCGAGGGCACCTACCAGGCGCTCGCCAGGTTCGGCCGCGACCTCACCGAGGCCGCCGAGCAGGGCAAGCTCGACCCGGTGATCGGCCGCGACGAGGAGATCCGCCGCGTGATCCAGATCCTCTCGCGCCGCACGAAGAACAACCCTGTGTTGATCGGCGAACCGGGTGTCGGCAAGACCGCGATCGTCGAGGGCCTCGCGCAGCGCGTCGTCGCGGGCGACGTCCCGGAAGGGCTGAAGGACAGGCGGGTATGGGCGCTCGACATCGGTGCGCTCCTCGCCGGCTCGAAGTACCGCGGCGAGTTCGAGGAGCGGCTGAAGGCCGTGCTCGAGGAGATCAAGAACGCGTCGGGCCAGATCGTGCTCTTCATCGACGAGCTGCACACGATCGTCGGCGCGGGCGCGGCCGAGGGCGCCGTCTCGGCCGGGAACCTCCTCAAGCCGATGCTGGCGCGCGGCGAGCTGCGGGCGGTCGGTGCAACGACCCTCGACGAGTACCGAAGCCACATCGAGAAGGACCCGGCCCTCGAGCGGCGATTCCAGCCGGTGTTCGTCGGCGAGCCGTCGGTGGCGGACACGATCGCGATCCTCCGGGGGCTGAAGGAGCGCTACGAGGCGCACCACGGCGTCCGCATCCGCGACGCGGCGCTCGTCGCCGCGGCGGTGCTCTCCGACCGCTACATCTCCGACCGGTTCCTCCCCGACAAGGCGATCGACCTCGTCGACGAATCCGCATCGCGGCTGCGGATGGAGATCGACTCCTCGCCCGTCGAGCTCGACGAGGCCGAACGGCGGGTGACGCAGCTCGAGATCGAGCTCGCGGCGATGGCGAAGGAGACCCCCGCCACGCGCGAGCCCCTGGAGCGGGAGCTTGCGGAGGCGAAGGCCCGCCGCGACGAGCTCGCCGGACGCTGGGCGAACGAGAAGGACGTGCTCGACCGCGTCAAGGAGATCACGAGGCAGATCGACGACCTGCGGATGGAGGCGGAGCGCGCCGAGCGGAACGGCGACCTCGCGCGTGTCGCGGAGATCCGCTACGGCCTCCTCCCCGAGCTCGAGCGGGAGCTCGTCGAGCGTGAGGAGCAGCCGGAGGCGGCGCCGATGGTCAAGGAGGAGGTCGACGAGGACGACGTCGCGTCGGTCGTGGCGCAGTGGACGGGGATCCCCACCGACCGGCTGCTCGAGGGCGAGGTCGAGACGCTCGTCCACATGGAGGAGCGCCTCCACGACCGGGTCGTCGGGCAGCACGCGGCGATCGAGGCCGTCTCGAACGCGCTCCGGCGGGCGCGCTCGGGCCTCCAGGACCCGAACCGGCCGATCGGCTCGTTCATCTTCCTCGGCCCGACCGGTGTGGGCAAGACCGAGCTCGCGCGGGCGCTCGCGGAGTTCATGTTCGACGACGACCGCGCGATCGTCCGGCTCGACATGTCGGAGTACCAGGAGAAGCACACCGTCTCGCGGCTCGTCGGCGCGCCACCCGGCTACGTCGGCTACGAGGAGGGCGGCCAGCTGACCGAGGCGGTCAGGCGCCGTCCCTACTCCGTGATCCTCCTCGACGAGATCGAGAAGGCGCATCCGGAGGTGTTCGACGTCCTCCTCCAGCTGCTCGACGACGGGCGCCTCACCGACGGTCACGGCCGCACGGTCGACTTCCGCAACACCGTCGTGATCATGACCTCGAACATCCGCTCGGTCGACGACATGGCCGATCGTTTCCGGCCGGAGTTCCTCAACCGGATCGACGAGATCGTCGTGTTCGAGGCGCTGACGCGGGAGCAGCTCGGCGAGATCGTCGCGCTGCAGCTGGCCCGGCTCAACGAGCGGCTGGCGGAGCGTGGGATCGCGCTCGAGCTGACCGACGGCGCCCGCGAGCTGATCGCGGAGGCGGGCTGGGACCCCGCCTACGGGGCGCGGCCGCTCAAGCGCGCGATACAGCGGCTGCTCGAGAACCCACTCGCGCTCGCGCTGCTCGAAGGGGAGTTCTCGGAGGGCGACACGATCCGCGCGTACGCCGAGCTCGGCGAGATCCACTTCGTCAGGGGCGATGCGATTGCCGAGGACGAGGAGGGCGTCGAGGCGGCCGTCGTCGCCGAGTGAGTCCCGCGAGACCACGCTTGTGGCGCATGCCCACAAGCGTGGTCTCGTCCCCCCAACCGGTCCTCAGGCCAGCACGAGCGAGAGGTCGTCTGCGCCGGCGAGCTTGTAGTTGTTCCCTCCCGCGAACGTCACGACGATCGTGACCTGCGTGGCGCCGCGGGGAACCTTGCCCTTGCGGCTCCGGAATGCCATGTCCGTACCCGAGATCGTCGTGTCGTTACCGATCCGGAGGCCTCCCAGCACGGTGCCGTCAGCCTTGGCGAACTCCGCCCGCACCTGGGTCATGTTTCCGCTCGGTCCCGAGCCGTAGTTCCCGAGCCAACCGCCGAGCGTCACGCTGTGTCCCGCCGCAGTGGCGGGGAGCTTGATCGTCTGCTTGCCGATCGTCGCCTTCGCGGACGTGGCCTCGGTGGTCGTGCCCCCGAAGAAGTAGTTCTTGCCGCGCTTCGGAGAGCCCTTCGAGGTCTTCTGGAACCAGCCGTTCGGAAAGGCGTAGGACGCCGCGCCGAACTGGCCGGCTTCGCTCGTCCACGCCGGAACGACGCCGTAGGCGCCGACGGCCGTGATTCCCGCGCCACCCTCAGCACCCGGGTTCTTGATGAGGTTCTTCCCGCAGAGCCCGCACGCCTTGCTCTCGGCGGGTGTGGCGGACGCGGTCGTCGTGAGCATCGCCCCGACGAGCACGAGCACCGCGCAGACCAGCGTCTTCGGGTGGATGAACGTCCTCTTCTTCATCGGTGTGCTCCTCCTCTCGGTCGTCCGCCGTGCACCACATGTGAGGCGTGCAGCGGGCGGAAGGTCGGCGCGGCGTGCGCCATGGTCTCGACGCCGGGGCCGAGACGCTCCGCGCGGAACCGTTCCCACGCGTCCTCGCTCTCCCAGACCGCGATGATCCGGAACCCCTCGTCGGTCGGGCCTGCTGCATGGATCAGGAGGCCATCCGGGGTCGGTCCCTCGAACGCCTGCTCGAAGCGCTCGTACTGCTCCCAGCTCGCGGCGACGTCGTTGACGAACGCATACGGCATGCCGGGAGGGTGCGCGAGGGCGGTATAGCGCTGGTATAGGCGCGCCGCTACCGCGACAATCGGGCCGTGCGAGCAGAGCTTCGCGTGCTCGGCCCGTTGGAGCTTCTCGGAGACGGAGGCGTGGTCGCCCTGCCGGGGCAGAAGCACCGGCGTCTCCTCGCCGCCCTCGCGCTCGCGGGCGGGAAGACGTGCTCGGCGGATTCGCTGGTCGACGCGCTCTGGGGCGAGTCGCCCCCGGCCTCGGCGGCGAAGCTGCTGCAGGTCTACGTGTCGCAGCTTCGCAAGACGCTTCCCGACGGCGTGGCGGTAGTCACGCGACCAGTGGGCTACGCGCTGGAGCTCGACCTCGCCTCGCTCGACACCGCGCGCTTCGAGGGGCTCGTCGACGAGGCGGGCGGCGCGCTCGTGCAGGGCAATCCCGCCCTCTCCTCGTCGCTGGCCGAGCAGGCGCTCGCGCTGTGGCGCGGTCCTGCGTACGCCGACGTGCTGTACGACGAGTTCGCGCGGGCAGAGGTCGAGCGGCTCGAGGAGCTGCGGCTCGTCGCGCGCGAGACGCGGCTGGACGCGCAGGTTCGGCTCGGTCGGCACGGCGAGACGCTCGGCGAGATCCTGGCACTCGCCGACGAACACCCGCTCCGCGAACGCGGACAGGAGCTCGCCATGCTCGCGCTCTACCGATCCGGCCGCCAGGTGGACGCGCTGGAGCGCTACGCGTCGCTCCGGCACCGTCTCGACGAGGAGCTCGGACTGGAGCCCGGACCAGCCTTGCGCGACCTCCAGCGGCGGATCCTCCAGCAGGACCCCGTACTCGACGCACCCGAGAGCGGTCGGGAGGCGTCACGGTCGCTGCGGGAGCCGCCGAATGCTCTCGTCGGTCGGGAGCGTGAGCTCGACGAGCTTTGCGCCGCGCTGCTCCGCCGCGACATCCGTCTGCTCGTCCTCACCGGATCGGGGGGCAGCGGCAAGACGCGACTCGCGCTCGAGTCCGCACGGCGCGTCGCACCGTCCTTCGCGAACGGCGTGGCGCTCGTCGAGCTTGCGCCCCTGCGTGACCCCGAGCTGATCGTCCCCGCGATCGCGCAGGCGCTGGGGCTCGGTGACATGGCCGACGAGCAGTCGCTCGACGCGCTCGCCAACGAGCTGCACGGGCGCGAGCTCCTGCTCGTCCTGGACAACGTCGAGCATCTCCGAGCCGGAACGGCGTTGCTCGTCGAGCTGCTCGCGAGGGTGCCGCGGCTGACGCTTCTCGTCACGAGCCGCGCCGTCCTCCACCTCACGGGGGAGCACGTCTTCCCCGTCGCGCCGCTCGAGGACGAACCGGCGCTCGAGCTGTTCACGCAACGCGCGCAGGCCCTCCAGCCTCGCTTCGAGGTGACCACAGACAACGAGTCGGACGTGCGCGAGATCTGCGCCCGCGTCGATCGGCTGCCGCTCGCCATCGAGCTCGCGGCCGCCCGCATCCGGACG